>JAADFV010000171.1:5808-9856 GCA_013152695.1 Chloroflexota bacterium
CTGTACTCGATTTTCTCTTTGTTTGAAGGAAATTTTCGTCTGAAGAGGCCATACCTGCTTTAGCGAATTGGCCGGCGTGTCCCTGGGGATGAGTTCGATATGCTGGACTGAAGAGGCTGTATTGAACATGACAAAGGCCTGTTCTGCAGACAAAGACCGTTGAAATGCCAGCACATCACCAGCAGCATAGAGGGTTTGATAATCACCCGTGCGCAGGGCAGGATATTGTCGGCGCAAGGCCGTTACGGCGCGATAGAACGAAAGCAAGTCATGATCCCAACGTTCTGGTACATCCCAAGGGAACGCCTCCCGGCATTCAGGATCGGGACCGGCTGAAAGGCCAATTTCATCGCCGTAATAGATACAAGGCGCCCCCGGCATGGTCATTTGAAAGAGGACGGCCAGGCGCAGGGCCTCTTTGTCATTGTTCATCAGCCAGAGGGCACGTGGCATGTCATGGCTATCGAGCAAGTTGAGTTGGGCGTAGTTAATCTGCCAATCGTACAAGTGGTGCATGGCCTCGATGCGGGCGGCAAAGGCAGCGGCATCTTGAGGATGGATGTTGAGTTCTGGATGGACCCATTGGGTACTGAGGGTGTCCTTGCCAAAAAAACTAATCGTGGCGCCGGTGAAGACATAATTCATAACGGCGTCGAACTGGTCACCCTGAAGCCAGTGCTGGGCTGGCCCCCAAATCTCGCCACAGATGTAGGCCTCGGGGTTGGCAGTCTTGACTACTCGGCGGAATTCTCGCCAGAAACTATCATCTTTGATCTCTGCCGGCACATCTAAACGCCAACCATCGATGCCAAATTCGATCCAGTGCTTGGCCACTTGCATGATGTAATCGCGTACGCCGGGATTGTTGGTATTGAATTTAGGCAAGGCCGGCAATCCCCACCACGCTTCATAATTGGCAGGATTTTGCTCATCGGGGTGATAAGGGCGCAGGGGCCAATCGTTGATACGAAACCAGTCGAGGTAGGGTGAATTCTTGCCATTTTCGAGGATGTGGTGGAAGGGCCAGAAACCGCGGCTGGCGTGATTGAACACACCATCCAAGATGATCTTCATATCGCGCTTGTGGGCTTCATCTAAGAGCTCGCGGAAGGCCGCATTACCCCCAAGCAAAGGATCAACCTGCATGTAATCGAAGGTATGATAGCGATGATTGGCAGCCGAGGCGAAGATGGGATTGAAATAAAGGGCGTTTACGCCCAGCTTTTCTAGATAATCTAGGTGATCGACAACGCCATACAGGTCTCCACCCTGAAATCCCTGCTCGGAGGGAGGGCTGCCCCAGGGCTTGAATTGAATGCCGCGGGGGTGTTGTATGCGCGGGCTGCGCGCAAAGCGATCGGGGAAGATTTGATAAAAAATGGCGTGCTTCACCCATTCGGGTGTTTGGACAGACATAATTTCTCCATAGAAGTAAGATAGACCCGGATGTTTGACGATCCGGGTCTACGCATCTTCCACATTATACACTTAGTCCGACCCAGAAGCTACTTCGGCATCGCATTCGTAGCCCCAGGCCTGATAAAACGCCACTTAATCGAATAAAATCACACCACGGGCATTTTTGCCACTCAACATATCGGCAAAAGCCTCGTTGATTTGCTCCAGAGTGTAAGTCTTCGAAACTAATCGATCCAAATCCAACAGTCGGCGTTGGTACAAATCAAGATACAAAGGAAAATCGCGCAAGGTGTTGGCCGTACCGTAATAAGAACCAGTTACGGTTTTCTCCTGACGGGTGATAATGGAACCGGGCAGGTTGGTGCTGCTGCCCATGGGGGCTACTCCCACCAGCACGACTATCCCACCCGGACGTACGGCTGCCAAACATTGTTCCTGCACGGCAGGAATACCGATGGCCTCAAACACATAGTCCGCGCCCCGTCCCTCTGTCAAGTCACGGATAGCCTCAACCGTATCCGTGCCAGCAAGGAGAAAGGTCGTGGCGCCAAACTCGCGGGCTATCTTCTCTTTCGCCTGCGCTTTGTCGACAGCAATGATCTGCGCAGCACCGGCGAGCTTGGCCCCCATGACGATATTGAGCCCCACGCCCCCTGTACCAAATACAGCCACACTACTTCCAGGCTTGACCTGCGCCGTATTCAAGACAGCCCCCACGCCCGTAGTTACGGCGCATCCCACCAAGGCGCCCACTTCCAAACGAATATCAGGTGCCACAGAAACACAGGAAATCTCAGGTACAACCACATAGTCGGCAAAACAAGAAACACCGCTGAAATGATACACAGGTTCGCCCTTGTAAGAAAGACGCGTCGTCCCATCCAGCATGGTACCGGCCCACAGGGGGCCCACATAAGTCGTGCATAGACTGGGGCGATCATGCAAACAGTAGTAGCACTCACCGCAGCTCGGCGCCCAGTTCAAAACCACGTGATCTCCTGGTTTCACACGGCTGACGCCCTCACCCACACTCTCGACAATACCACTTCCCTCATGTCCCGGCACCACCGGCAAGGGATGCTTGGTATCACCGGTTTGCAAATACCAGTCGCTATGGCAGACGCCTGCTGCTTTTATCTTGACCAAAACTTCGCCCGCATGGGGCTCTTCAAGGTCTAAAGTCTCGATCTCGAAGGGGGAACCGATTTGATGCAAAACAGCGGCTTTGATTCTCATGAAACTGCTCCATAAAGGGTAAGGGATAGGAATGGAGAAAGTGTGGGATGAGGAAGGAGGGATTGTCAGGACTTTGATGCAAGTAAACTATTGAGCTGTAACCGCTCTAAGCTTTCAGCGGTTGGTGCACCAGTATCGGGGTCCCAAGCCATTAGTTCATAAAAACGGCGCTTGGCCCAGGCAAAAGACTCAGGCGTGATTTCCTCGCCTGCCAAGGGGCCAGTTTTGAACGCCTTCATGACACGCTTGGGTAGACGATCATCGGCGGCTGTGAACCCTTCGCGATAATTGAAGAGCCGGGCCAGGGTTTGGGCTCGTTCTCCAACAGCCAAGATATCGGCAATGCTGTAGTCGACACCGGTCACCCCCGAGAGAGCCTGGGCCAGATGCTCATAGCGGTAGGGATAAAAATGACAACTGATAGCGCAGTCCTGAAAATGCTGCCAGGCAACCTCTCGATAAAACAGTTGCATCTTATCTTCACTCAACACGGTTGCCGGCATGGGCTTCAAGGGCTCAGGCATTGCCGCGTTGACGCGATCGAGGGCGGGGCCGGGGTTAACGTAAGAGGTATCGTGCACGTTCATCATGTGATCTGCCCCTACCGGCGCCACAGCATAACCGACCCCTAACACCCGTTTCAGGCGGGGCTCGTGCATGGGCAGCTCCTGTCCTTTCACGGTGAGATTGAACTCCTCGGTGGCAGGCCCGAAGCGCTGGCTCATGCGTGCCACGCCCTCGGCCATGACATCACCGAAACCCTCGCGCTGGGCGATCATCTTCACAGCACGGATAATCATCTCTCCATCACCCCAGCGAAACTCCATCCCCCCCGTATCGGCCGTGGTGATGATTCCCCGTTCGAAGGCCTCGATCACAAAACCAATACTCATGCCCGTAGAAATCGTATCCAAACCATAGGCGTTAGCCAATTCATTCGCTTTGGCTACGGCCAAATTATCGGTAACGAGACAAATCGAGCCAAACGCACCCATTGCCTCGTACTCAGGTCCGCCGTAGACCGGATCGAGACGACGGTCGGGATCAGGATCATCGTGCTCGAATACTTGCTTGCAGCGAATCGGGCAGGATTGACAGGTATCACGCTCCTTCAGGAACATCTCATAATTTCGTTCTCCGCTGAGGAGATAGCGTTCTTCGAAAAGGGGTTGGCTGAAATTCTTGGTGGGCAATGCCCCTACTTCGCCCCAATTCATCAATGAATCCTGGGTGCCGCGGCCAATTCCTGCCGTCGCCCATGCTGCCAGGGTTTTGTAGTTGGCACCCAGCCATTTAGCGACTTCGTTCACCTGCTTGCGGTCGGCCAAAGGCAGAGACATCGTTCCCCGCACTGCCACGGCTTTCAGATTCTTGGAACCCATGACCGCGCCCA
>JAADFV010000172.1:0-5721 GCA_013152695.1 Chloroflexota bacterium
GATGAGATTGGCACTATTAACAGCGATAGCTGCCATATTGGCCAGAGCTGTAAATGATTCAAGGTCTTCCTGGCTGTAAGCATTGAGTTGCTTGCTCTGCACCTGCATGACGCCTATCACATTGCCCTCGATTTTCATAGGGGCGAACATAGCCGATCGCGGTGAATCAGCTTGCTCTTCTGCCGGAGGCAGACCCGGCACAATCCTGCCATCATCTTGAATACGATAGCTGACATCGACCCTTTCCCACTGGATGACACTGCAATCTGGCAGATAGAGCGGCTCTCCCGAACGAATCACCTGGCTTTGGCCCCCCATATCTTCTGCTTGTAAAGGGATGGGGGGAAACTGTGACACATCGAGAATTTTTCCCTCCACAGCCATAAAGGCGGCGTGAATGAGTTGGGTGTCCGGGTTGAAGAGAGAGATGATAAAGGCCGGAGCATCCATCAATGTGGTCACTTGTTCGTAGATGATTTGGTACAAAGTATCGAGATCGCCGTATTCCCCCAAGGCGAGAGCAAGGCGATTGACGGCATTCTGGCGCTGGAGCAGCCGTTCTCGCTCGGCTTCGGCGTAGACTCGATCACTTACGTCACGAGCAAAACCCAGGATCGCTTTTTGTCCAGCAAATTCGATCAGGCCAATACGAATTTCGACAGGAAAGGTGCTACCATCTTTTCGCCGGTGCCGGCCGGGGACGGTGACCGGTTCACCTGGACGCAATTCATTCCAGAAACGCTGGCGAATTTCCAGAGGAAAGAACTCAGTATTGATATCAGCCACAGTCATCGTCAGCAATTCCTCTCGGCTGTAGCCCAAGCTCTCGCAGGCCTGAGGATTCACTTCCAGGAAATGGCCTTCGAAATCGTTCAGAAATATGGCATCACCGGCTTGTTCGATCAAGGAACGGAACCGTAATTCGCTGGTTTGCAACTCGGCCGTACGACGCTGAATCTCTTGACGGAGGAACAAATTGCCCCCCAGCATCAACACGACCAAACCCAAGATCGCTGCAATCATCCAAAATACCCAGCGGGGAATTCCGGGCTGTGGTGCATCACCAAACCACTGATGCAATGACTGATAGTACATCGACTTGGAATCAGCTTTGATCTCGCGAATATATTTGTCGAGGGCCGTAAGCAGTTCAGCATTAGCTCCTTTACCCGTGGCAAAGTGGACTTCGATGGGATTGAAGAGAATACTGGTCTCGCTAAGGCGGTACTTTCCCTGGCGCTCCATGGCAAAAAGATGGTTGACAACAGCGGCGTCAGCGTTGTTTGCTTCCACAGCCTTCATGGCAGCATTGTAGTCAGGTACATAGAGGAAATATGCGTTGATATCGAAACGCCGCAGTAGATCTTTCAGGGCCGCAGTATGAATATCGCTTTCGATGGCTGCAACCGTCCATCCCGCCATATCTGTAATGTCGATATTGTTTTCACCCAGTTGGGCAAAAATGACTCCCCAATTACTGATTACAGTTTCTTGATTGAAATCAAAACGCTGAGCACGTTCAGGCGAGAAAGCAATCGCCCCGAGGATATCAATCTGACCCTGCGCCAATAGTTTCAAACAATCATCCCAGTTGCAAGGCACAAACTCCAGGTTCCAATCTTCTTTTTTTGCCACATAATCGAGGATGTCTACCACAAACCCGACAGGTTTACCCGCTTCGCTCATTGATTGGAGGGGAGGATTATTATAAATGCCCACTCGCACAGCCCGCCCCCCCTCTGATGCTGCTTCTAAGGAAAAGAAAAAGCCCAGTTCAAATACAAGGGTTATAATCAGAATGTAAACAAATGATGCACGTCGCTTCATGTCGCTAGCATCCTCGAAACGCCAATTCCTTGATTTCTGGTGGCCATAGCATCAGATCGAACGTCTGCATCCATTGTACCATTAACTCAAATGTTCGCAAAGGCGTTTTTTACCGTGAATAAATTATTACAGCTCATGTTAACCACGGCGTACGTTCGTAAGGAATCCCTCTAGACAATACTCAGATATCTGCTACTCTTTCAAGGTTCCCTCTATCCTTTTATCTCATTACGAGTTACCCTTATGTCTAACTATCCCCGCATCCCCTCCTCCGAGATTACTCCCGAACATCTTTACCGTAGCCGGCGGCGCTTTATGAAAGGTGCCGGTGCTGTCGCTTTGACGGCCCTTCTTGCCGCCTGTGGTGTCTCTATCTCCGGCACTTCCACACCTCCGGCCGCCAGTCCAACCCCCGGCAGCTCTGATGACCTGCTAAGCGGCGATGTGTTGCAGGATGAATTGGGCAATGTCGCCAATACCTGGCAGCAGATCACCTCCTACAACAACTTCTACGAATTCACTACCGATAAAGAGGGTGTCGCTACCCTGGCCCAAGATTTTCCCAGCGAACCGTGGAAGGTGCAAGTGGGCGGTCTTGTCGAAAAACCACAGGTTTTCGATTTAGACGATCTGCGTCGATTTGAGCAGGAAGAGCGGATCTACCGGTTACGCTGTGTCGAGGCCTGGTCAATGGTGATTCCCTGGTTTGGTTTCCCCTTGTCCCGCCTCCTGAAGGAAGTGCAGCCGCTTTCAGCGGCTAAATACGTCCGTTTTCAGACCATTTATAATCCCGAGCGCATGCCTGGCCAACAGAATAACCTGTTCCCCTGGCCCTACATCGAGGGTTTACGGCTGGACGAGGCCATGCACGACCTGACCCTGCTGGCCACGGGGCTTTATGGTAAGCAACTACCCATGCAAAATGGTGCGCCCGTCCGCCTGGTCGTACCTTGGAAATACGGTTTCAAGAGCATCAAGTCCATCGTCAAGATTGATTTGGTGGAAGAAATGCCCATTTCCTTGTGGATGGCAGCCGCCCCTAACGAATATGGCTTCTACGCCAATGTCAATCCTCAGGTCAGCCATCCTCGTTGGTCGCAACGCAGCGAACGCCGTATTGGCGAACGCAAGCGTCGAGAAACTTTAATGTTCAACGGTTACGGTGAACAAGTGGCTTCGTTGTATGCCGGCATGGATTTACGGAAGAATTTCTAGCAATGCGCCGACGTTTTCAATTCACACCCTTTCAACTTGCCGTGCATGGTGCCGCCTGGATTCCTCTAGCCCTGCTGTTGTGGGACCTCTGGCAAGGTCATCTCTCAGTCAATCCCATCCAGGATATCACCCTTCGAACGGGTAAGACCGCCATGATTCTCCTGGTACTTACCCTCGCCGTTACCCCCTTGCAGACTTTGTTGGGGGTGAGACAACTGTCGAGGGTGAGGCGGGCGTTAGGGCTCTATGCCTTTTTCTACGCTACGCTGCATTTTCTTACCTACGTCGTCCTCGATTATGGCCTGGACTTCCGTCTGCTCTTGCTGGAGCTTACCGAAAAACGCTACGTGCTGGTAGGTTTTGCTGCTTTTCTCATCCTTGCTGTCCTGGCCATCACCTCGACCCAAGCCTGGCAGCAACGCCTGAAAAATAATTGGAAAACACTACACCGCGGGATTTACTTGGCGGCAGGTTTGGTGATGTTACATTACATCTGGGTGCAGAAAGCAGATATTCGCCAACCTCTGCTTTGGTCAGCCATCCTCCTCCTGCTCCTGATTTTACGCTTACCCCCACTGCGCCGCTGGTGGCGTCGCCAACGCCGGCGTGTTTCCCTGGCTTAGGTACCAAATATACTTTCTACTCGCGCCAGCGCTTGTTCCTCGCTACGAGAGGGCGAAAATTCCAGGCCGATCTCACCGTCGAACCCCAGTTCGTCCAGTTTTTTCTTGATATTGACGAAGTTGATCTCACCCGTGCCCGGCTCCTGGCGTGTGGGCACGTCACCGATATGGACAGCAGAGATTAGATCGAAATAGCTTTCCAGCGTCCAGAGGAGTTCACCCGAACCTCGTTGCTGGTGATAAGTGTCGAAGGTGAGGCGAAATTGGGGATGATCCATGCGTCTCACCCAGTCCGCGGCCAGTTGGGGATGATCCACAAGCACCTTGCCCACAAAATGGAAGCGGTTCAGGCACTCCACCCGCACTTCTACCCTGGTCTGTTCCACCAGTTTGAGAATGCGTTCCGTTTGTTCCAGGAGATTGGCGTATTGTTCGCCTTCAGAATAGTTGCCTGACAAACGCCGGACGTACTCCACCCCACCCTCTGGCTCGATCTGGTTGGAGAAGATGTAGAGCACGGGAATGTCGAAGCGCACGGCCATCTCCAGACTTTCGGCCCAGGCACGGTAAGTCTTCTCGTTGTCACCGGGATCGGCTAGCGAGCCCATGTCGTCGTCGAAGGTGGAATAGAGCCGGGCATCGTGGCGCCGACATTCGCTCACCAGATCGGCGATGGGAACCTGGCGCCAGAAGAAGACATTGAGATGACGGATGCCCAGATCGACAAAAGGCGCCACGCGCTCAAGCAGAGGGCGGTCGCTGAACCAGAAATTGAGATAGCCGGTGTAGTGCATGAGATTCGACCCATGTCCAAGGTATGTCGTGATGATAAAGCGATTTTGACAAAGGTAAAACGATTTTATATAATGTAAGGCGAAATTGTCCGCTGCAAGCTGGCTGGCGCCGATACCAATGAAAATCCCTTGTCCTCGGGGGATTCGTAATCCGCCCTGGGGAGCACTGCTCCCGAGCCGGATTCGCCTCTGGACGTCATCCTGTCCCAGCCGAATCCGTGATTTGGCGTCAATTTACGCTATTTTCGAGGCTGGTGAAAATCCAAAATGAAAATGATTACAGCGCAAGTAAGCAGTAAATATCAGATGGTCATACCCAAAGAAGTACGTTTGGCTTTGGGCATCCGACCCCATGATCAGATTCTTTTTCTTATCGAGGGAGATCGAGTCTACTTGCGTCCTCGACCGGAAAGTTTTACCGAGAAATTGCGGGGACTGCATGCCCATGTTTGGCAACGCCCTACCGAAGAATGGTTGGCAAGAGAGCGCAGCTCATGGGAAGAATGAGTGACCTGCGGGATGACTTGTCGTCATACTCGCTGATCATAATAGACACCATGGTCTTCGTCTATTTGCTGGAGGCGCATCCAACCTATGGCTCTTTGGCCGGACAGGTACTGGAAGCACTGGAAGCGGGGGAATTTGCGGGTGCTATCAGCACAGTGACGCTGACCGAGATTTTGACCGCACCAGCCCAGGCAAATGATGCTGGGGCTATGTTGGATTATGAAATGTATCTGCTACACTTCCCGAATCTCTCGATTCATCCTCTCGATATCGAGATTGCGCGAGAAGCAGCATGGGTGCGGGCCCGTACTGGCCTTCCTACTCCTGATTCGATTGTGTTGGCCACAGCATACGCCCTCAATGCGGATGCCATCGTGACTAACGACAAACGTTGGCGGCAGAAAATCAAGGACAAGGCGCTTCTGCTATTGGCCGATTACGTTGAAGAATAGAATGTTTCAGCACATCACCATGCCGCCATCTACTTCAATGGCCTGGCCGGTGAGATAACGCGCATCTTCGGAAGCAAGAAAGGCAACGACGCCAGCGATTTCCCAGGGTTCGGCCATACGCTGCATGGGGCTTTCCTGGGCGCGCTGTTCCAGCCACTCTTCGGCGGTGAGGCCAACGCTGGGCCCGACGATAGAGGCTACTTTTTCCACCATCGGCGTGCGGGTATTGCCGGGACAGACGGCGTTGGCGGTGGCTCCGTAGGGCGCCAGTTCCATAGCCACCGAGCGGGTAAGGCCGATGAC
>JAADFV010000172.1:5744-9306 GCA_013152695.1 Chloroflexota bacterium
GCCGAGCCAGGCCAACTTGTCTTTCCGGCCATGGAGGAGATGTTGATGATGCTGCCGCGACGTTGCTTCATGAGGGTGGGAGCAACAGCCTGGTTGGTAAGAAAGACACCGGTGAGGTTGATGTCGATCAGCCGCTGCCACTGAGATAAGGGCACTTCGGCGAGAGGGCTACCTGAATAGATGCCGGCGGCAGCTACCACCATATCAATCCGGTCCCAGGCTGCCAGCGTAGCTTCTACTGCCTGCTGCAGCTCCTCGGGCTGGGTGACATCGACCTTGAAGGTTAGGGCTTCGACGCCAAAACCGCGGCACTCGGCCGCGGTTTCTTCATTACGTACAGAATCGAAATCTAAGCAGGCGACATGGGCGCCCTCTTGGGCGAAGCGGAGGGCACAGGCTCGGCCAATGCCGCTGGCACTGCCGGTAACAAAGGCGACGTGATCGGGAAAGCGTTTGAGTTGCATGGGAGTATCCTGTGGTTCTGGTCTTGTGCTGTTTGATGCTTTGCTGTGGATATTTTCTCACAGCAACAGCATTATACACGTAGATACCCCCCAATCTCAATTCGCTGACTCCATTTGTGGCAGAAATAGAGACACCAGGGGCCAACTATCGTAGTAAACGCGCCAAGATTGGGCATCATGTGCGGCCCAAACAGCATGAATCGTATTTTCCCGAGCAAAAAAGGCGAGATCTGTGCTATCGACGCTTCCTTCTGCCCAAGTCTGCGGCAGAGACCAGTTGGTAGCTCCGAATTGGCCTGTCAAATGACTATCCTCTTTCCAGCCCCATTGTACCTGGTCCTGTGCCGTGATGGCTAGCGCCGGCTGTTGGCCTGCTTTCGCTGCTACAGGTTTCCAGCCGTCATTCTGCCAGTAAGCAAGACGCACCTTAGTTCCCTCTTGCCAGGTCAGAGCCAGGCGTTGGGAACCTTGCGCCATCTTTGGGGCCAATGCCTGCAAACCTCCGGAGGTCAAAGCAATTGGTGTCTGCCATGAGCCATCATAAACACTGAACCAAATGCCCAGAGGAACGGTGAAATTGGGGCGATATTGCCAGGCGAGATAGAGTCTACCGTCGCTCCCAAAACGAGCGGTTGGGGACCCCCCTAGTGCCTGGGGAATAGCCATGGCTGTGGGCCAGACAAGCCCATCAACCGAGGTGGCGTGATAAATGGCAGAACCGCCACTGCTTGTGTCAGACCAAAAAAGATGAATGAGGCCATCTGAGGCGACAACCAGCTCTGGAGTGATGGATCCACCGGTATTGCTGGAAACGTTCTGGGGTAATGACCATAGGTCGGACTGCCAACGGCTGGTGAAAATCTCAAAATTGCTGTTGAAATTTTGTGACCAGGCCAAATAAACTGTGTCACCACTGGGCGCAGAGGCTAAGACTGGGCTTTCTCCCTGCGAAACCACTTGTTTGGGCACCGACCATTTACTCCCTTGAAGATAGCTGTGCCACAAACCACCATCTTGCTCCCAGACGACATGAACGACACCTGTGGCCGTGACTGTTAGAGCGGGTGAATGGGCGTTGATATTCACTGGTGAAAGGGGTTGGGCGGCCGGTGCCGGTCCCACCGCCTCGATCTGGGTCGAAAAGATGAAAAAACTACCCAATAATAGAAAGGTACTAAGAAAAATGCGTATCATCATGTCACTCCGTGTTCGTGCTTGCTGTGCTTTGGCTATGATTTGTAGGGCATGAGGCAAAACGAACCTCATGCCCTACAAATGTCAAGAAGGAATCAATGTTACTGGTTTAGTCTTCTGTCTTGATACGCAAGGCAACAAGGCTGCCGTCAGCCTGAAGTAGAGCATGAACTTCAACCTGAGCGCCCACCATGATAGGCCCATTGCTTTCGTCGAAAGCGGTGCGGCCATCGATCATTACCGTTTGGCCAGCAATTTGCCATAAGGTGGTGCCGATGCTTTCAATGGTTCCCTTCAGTTCGACGTTTGCGGCGCTGTTGTTCACACTTAGCTGCGTCGCCAACAGTGAACCATCTCCTTGCATCAGAGCGTGTACCTCGACCGTTGCTCCAACCTGGGGCGTCCCCTCGATCACGGTTTGGTCGTTGATTTGGACGCTGACATGGTCCACAGTCCACTCCGTTGCCGAGAAGTCGTTCAGGAGACCGCTCCATTCGACGTTGACGGCCATGTTGCTGGTGGGGCCGACGATTTCGATGCGAAGGGCGAGATAGCTACCATCTGCCTGGCGTTGAGCTTTGACTTCGGCCAGAGCCCCTAGTTCTGCTTGATCCAGATGGCTGAATTTCGTCCCCGCATCAATCGTGAGTACTTCACCGCCTATTGTCCAGCTTGTAGGAGATATGGCCGTGATCGCACCGCGGAATTCAACTTTGGTCGAGTCCGGAATATCGTTGTAGATGTGAATACGTGTGGCCAGGAGGCTTCCGTCATTTTGTTGTAAGGCGGTAACTTCAGCTGTTGCTCCCACTTGCGCCGGGCCTTCACGAGTATCAATCAGCGTATTGGCATTGACAAAGACGACTTGGCTGCCAACCGTCCAGGTCATGGGCATCATGCTGCTGATCACCCCTTCCCAGGTCCATTCTGGTTGGTTGATATTTTCCGGCTTGCGGCTTTGAATTTCCTCTGCCCAGAGGGAGCCATCACTTTGCTGCAGTGCTTTGACTTCGGCCCAGGCGCCAAGGGTGAGAGAGCCCTCTCGTTCATCAAGTTGCGTGCGGGCATCGACAACCACTTCGCGATTACCGATAGTCCAGGTGATTTCGGTCTGTGCTGTAATCTGTCCTTCGAACTCCACTTTCACTGGGTCGGGGGATGAGGTCCCTTCGACTTTGATGTGATATGCATAGAGCGAACCGTCGCTTTGGCGCAGGGCTTTTCCTTCGACCAGGGCGCCCACGACGGCGGGGCCTTCATGCTCGTCGATGACGGTGTTGGCATCCACCTGGAAAGTGATACCATTAATCAGCCATTGGTTGGCTTCCATAGCCTGGATAAAGCCGCCAAATTCGATGGTTTCGTCAGCATCTTCTCTGCTGGTCTGGACTTTGATACGCATGGCGAACAGGCTGCCATCTTCTTCATGGACGGCTTTCACTTCGACTAGCGCCCCTACTTCAGCCCGGCCATGTTCTTCATCGATATCTGTGCTTGCATCTACCCTGACCTGATAGCTATCGATCGTCCATAGATTTTCAGCTATCTGGTTGATGACACCCTGGAATTCGCTGGGTCTGTTGGGTACTGCTGTTGGTGTTGCTGTCGGGGTATTGGCGGGCGATAAAACCTTGATTTCGCGAGCGTAGAGACTGCCATCAGCCTGTCGTGTCGCTTTCACTTTGACCAAAGCGCCGACTGTAGCCTCACCTTTTTCTTGATCAATTTCCGTGTTTGCATCGACCGTTACGGTTTGGCCGCTGATGATCCATTGCCCCGGATCTATCTGGTCAATGACACCAATGAACTCGACGTTATCATCATGACGCGGGGTGGGTGTGCCCGTAGGTTCGGGGGTTTCAGTAGGATGGGGCGTGCCCGTGGGATCAGGAGTTTCAGTAGGA
>JAADFV010000173.1 GCA_013152695.1 Chloroflexota bacterium
CCTTGTTGCTGGCGATATCTACGCCCAGTTCAACGACCGCCCCGAAGTCCGTGCCGTCATGGAATACTTCACCACCGGCGATTCGCTGCGAACCTGGCTGGCCAGCGGTGGCGCTCTCTCCCCGCATAACGACGCCTCCCTCGACTGGTATGGCGATGATGTCGAACGCAAGGTGGCGCAATTCGTGCAACAAGCCGATAGCGTCCGCTTCGACGGTTCCGACCTCATGCCCAGCGAAGTGGGTGCCGGTTCCTTCTGGAAAGGCATGACTGATTATGTCGCGGGCACCGTCGATCTCGACACTGCCCTCGCCGAAATCGATGCAGCCTGGCCCAGATAACTTAGCAATTGATGGCCTCGGGAAATCCCCGGGGCCATCAACTTTCCTTTACGGAGGCCGACCATGCCGAACCGAAATCTGATTGTAGAACCTGGTGCAGAAGTCATCGAGCCCCAAGGACCCTTGGCCCGTCTCCTGGCGCTGTTACTCCGCATCTTAATCTCTGTAGCGATTCCGGCCGTGACCATCGCCGTACTCATCGTAGGCTTTAGATTCCTGCGTGACAGTGAGGCCCCAAAGTTGGTGATAGCGATGGTGGCCATTGTTTGGGGGGTGGCGGGGGTGGCGATGCTCTATTTTGGTGCCAATTATTTGGTGGAACAATTACCAGACCGTTGGACGGCGTTATTGCAGCCCTACATCTTCGTGGGTCCTGCCGTTGCCATTCTCTCCTGGTACCTTCTCATTCCCAGCTTCCGCACTTTTTATATCAGTCTTTTCGATCGCACCAGCGAGCATTTTGTCGGCTTACAAAACTATATTGATATTTTCACCCAACGCGAGCTTTTATCCACCTTCCGTAACAACTTGATGTGGATCGTGTTTGGTGCCACTTTTGCTGTCGTATTCGGGCTGATCATTGCCGTTCTGGCCGATCGCAGCAAGTTCGAACGCACAGCCAAAGCCCTGATCTTCTTGCCCATGGCTATTTCCTTCGTAGGGGCAGGCATTATTTGGAATTTTATTTACGAAGTCAAAGATATCTCTGCGCCACAGATCGGCTTGCTCAATGCCATTGTTGTGGCCTTGGGGGGACAACCACGGGCCTGGACCGCGGTATTCCAGCCCTGGAATAACCTTTTCCTGATTGTGATTGTCGTTTGGCTACAAACAGGGTTTGCTATGGTGCTCTTTTCGGCGGCGATCAAAGGTATTCCCTCGGAACTGATCGAAGCGGCTCGTGTAGATGGCGCCAGCGAAATCCAGATTTTCTTCAGGATCATGATCCCCTACATCATGGGTACGATCATTACCGTAAGCACCACCATTGTCATATTTACCCTGAAGATATTCGATGTTGTTATTGTCATGACCGGAGGCCAATTCGGAACCGAAGTCATCGCTACGCAATTCTACCGGCAGTACTTCACAAACAGAAACTTCGGGCTGGGATCGGCCTTTGCCATTATTTTGCTCATCGCCGTGATCCCGGTGATGATCTACAATCTGCGCCAATTCCGTGAGCAGGAGGGCTTCTAATGAGCGTTAAAATCGGTAGTAGCAAGCGTCAGCAACGCATCTCCAGCATTCTTGTCAACGGTATCCTCCTGCTGATCGTCCTTCTGTGGTCAATCCCCACCATGGGCCTGTTTGTCTCTTCCTTCCGCACCAAAGAGGATATCCAGCAATCGGGTTGGTGGCAGATTTTGCCTCACCGCGAGTGGGTCCTGGTCAAGGAACTCAAACCCCAGGACTTGGACCCGAACAGCATCATGACGATCGCGGGTGTTTCCGGGACGTTCAAAGAATTCCGCGAGGGTGTAGAATCACCTGACGGGACACGCGTACGCTGGATCGGTAATAAACGCCGAGGCCGTATTCAAATCGAAAAACGAAAATGGACGATGCGCACCGATTTTACCTTGGAAAACTACAAAGAAGTGCTTACCGGCGGCTCGGTTGCAATCAAGCGCGCCGATGGCACAGTCGAGCAGATTCAGGGTGAAGACCTCTCTGACGCCTTTCTCAATAGCGTAGCGGTCGCCGTTCCCTCAACCATCATCCCCATCCTCATTGCCGCCTTTGCCGCCTATGGCTTTGCCTGGATGCGTTTTCCGGGGCGACGATTCCTCTTCATACTGGTCGTGGCCATGCTCGTGGTGCCTCTACAGATCGCGCTTGTCCCAATTTTGCGTGATTATGTCAAATTAGACCTCAACGGCACTTTTCTGGCGGTATGGTTGGCTCATACCGGCTTTGGCCTGGCGCTGGCCACCTATCTCCTGTTCAACTACATCTCCGGCCTCCCCCGCGACATCCTCGAATCGGCCTTCATCGATGGTGCCTCTCACTTCACCATCTTCACACGCCTGATCCTGCCCCTCTCCGTTCCCGCCCTTGCCTCCTTCGCCATTTTCCAATTTTTGTGGGTGTGGAATGACTACCTGGTGGCATTGATCTTCATCGGTGAAAAACAGGAAGTGAAGGTGTTGACCATGAGACTGGCCGATCTGGTCGGTTCCCGCGGCTCGCAGTGGCATTTACTTACTGCCGGCGCCTTTATTTCGATGGTACTTCCCCTCATCGTTTTCTTCGGTCTCCAGCGCTACTTTGTACGGGGTCTGCTCGCGGGCTCGGTCAAAGGTTGACAATGATCGATCGAATTTACCCGTAGCATTGGCTGTTATTGTTGCAACCAGGGCGACGCACGACCACGGTGCGCCGCCCCTTTCTTTTCAAGCCCTCTCGGCCAGGGGTAACTGGGGACGGGAGCTGAGGGCATAGAGGACAAGCCCCACAGCGGAGGCTATCCCTCCAAGAATAAAGGGCCAGGAGTAGCCTTGCTGCCACAACAATCCCCCGATAAGCGGCGCCGGGATCGTCACGAGACCACGGATGAGATAATACAAACCCACCACACGACCGCGATGGGATTCCTCTGCCAGATCGACAATGCGTGCTTTGCGCGCCGGCTCTCCGATTTCACGCAAGCCGGCGATGACAAAGCCCAAGAAAAGCCACGAGGGCGGAAGAACAACCAAACTGAGAGGGAAGAGGGCAAAAAAGGCGAAGGTAGCCAAAATGAAAGGTCGACGCCCAAACCGATCGGCAAAATGAGCGGCAGGGAGATAACCGAGAATGGCTATCATCATCTGCAAAGAAGTGAGGGCGCCAAATTGCAGGGGTGTCATCCCATGCACATTGATCACCCAGAGCACGACGTAGATGGCGGCGACATTGGCACCAAAGCGCACCAAACAATCCGCCAACAACAGATGCCGCAACGAGACGGGCATGATGCGCCAGATTGAAATGAGCTTGGCAGACCCTACTTCCTGGCGGGTTGGGGGCCGGGCCTGATAAAAATGGGACTGGAGATAGATGGCGACGAGCGCAAACAACAACGAAAAAGCAAAACCCACGTGCATGCCCGAGACCACCCCCAGTTTGGCCAATAAATAGCCTCCCAGAGGTGGGGCAATGACAATGGGTACACGTTTCCAAATGGACTGCACACTAAAACCCATTGCCCGTTTCGATTGGCTTAGAGTGTCACCAATGAGGGCAAATATTGCCGGTTGAGACATGCTGCTCCAGGCCAGGACAAAGAGAGTACCGAAGACCACCACTTCCCAGCGGTTCGTGAGCAAATACAGCAGATATCCCGCTGCTGCCGTGAGATTGAATAAAACCAAGGCGCGTTTACGCCCCAACCTGTCAGCCAACCACCCTCCTGGATACTGGTAAATCGTATCGACAATGCGCTTGAAGGAGCCATAGGCGCCAATGGCTACGGCACTGGCTCCCAACACCTCGAGATACTTGGGCATAAAACGCACCCACAATTCTTCGCCCATACCGATGAACAATAGCGCTCCCAGCAAGACAACGATATTGTGCTCTAAAGCCAAAAACTCTCGAATGTTGCGTCCTCGTTGACGAATCTGCATCAGTTTACTCTCCAGATAAAGGTTATCCTTGCTCCGGTTTTGCAGCCAGATGGACTCCTAGGCCAGGCGTATCCGGCAAAATCAACCTGGCACCGTCGTAATTTACCCCCACGTACGGATCATTGGCAATAAGCAAGGGACCGTCGAGGTCCACGTAATCACAAAGGGCCGCAAGATGAGCGGCGGCAGTCACGCCAATAGCCGTTTCCACCATACAACTTACCATCACCTGCATATCCAAAGCTCGGGCCACGGCAATAGCTTGCAGGGCGCCACGAATCCCCCCGCTTTTGGCCAGCTTGATCACGACACCGTCGACTGCTCCGGCATGAGCAATCACATCGGCCGGGGTTTTGATGCTTTCATCAGCAAAGATGGGAACGCCAAACCCTTGCTGGCGCAGCCATTTCAGACCTTCGATGTCGCCCACGGCTAGAGGCTGCTCCACCAACTCCAGACCGTATTCGGCCAGACGGGGAATAAGCCTGGCCGCTTGCTCGCGGCTCCAGCCGCCATTGGCATCCAGCCGCAATCTGGCCTCGGTAACCTGACGAATGGCCTGAATCCGTGCTTCATCCTCCCCCACCCCGACTTTGATCTTGAGGATGGGCATGCCTGAAGCTTGTGCCTGTTGCGCCATGACTTGCGGTGTATCCATGGCGATGGTGAAGGAGGTGGGGGGAATATCCTGGGGGTCGAGGCCCAGTAGGCGGTAGAGAGGATGCCCCAGGCGCTTGCCCCACAGATCATGCAAAGCCATATCCACGCCGGCGCGGGCAGCAGGGGAACCGGGAGGCAATGCTGCGAGGGAGGCTACCAGATGTTGGGGATCGATATCTGGCAGGGTTGATAGCTGATCGAGGTAGGCGGCGATGCCGGCTGGAGTTTCGCCGTGATAGGATACAGCCGCGGCCTCGCCTAGGCCTTCATCAAGGTGCACGATCACATTTTGCCGTTGCTTGCTGACACCATGGGCGATGCGAAAGGGGGTTTTGAGGCTAAGGGTGACGATTTCCCAGGAAAGTTTCATGGTAAAGCCTCCTGCTGGGCCAGATCGAGCGCTTTTTGCACAAAGCCCCCTCCTTGCTCAAGCAGACGATTGGCCTCAGCGGCGCTGACACCGGTGAGCACCATGACCAGCGCAGTTTTCACCTGAAAATCACTGGCTTCCAAGGCAGCCCAGGCTTTGTCTGCATCAACGCCGGTGACATCCTGTAAAATATGAAGGGCGCGCTGCCGCAATTTGTCATTGATGGGCGCTACATCAACCATCAGGTTGCGGTAGACTTTGCCCAAGCGAATCATCGCCGCCGTGGAGAGCATGTTGAGAATCATTTTTTGGGCAGTTCCCGCTTTCATGCGGCTGGAGCCGGCAATGACCTCCGGGCCGACCACAGGGACGATAGCAATATCCACCAAAGGGATGAGGGCGGCATGGGGATTGGAGGTGATGCCGATGGTGGCGGCAGCCCGTGCTTTGGCCTCTTCGAGCACAGCCAGCAACCAGGGCGTGTTTCCGCTGGCAGAAATACCCACGACCACATCTTTTTCGCCGACCCCGACCTCTTGTACAAGCCGTCTTCCGTCCTCTTCATCATCTTCTGCGTATTCCACCGAGTTCCGCAAAGCCACGTCTCCACCGGCAATGAATCCCTGTACTAATTCCGGGTGGGTGTTAAAAGTGGGAGGGATTTCCGAGGCATCGAGAACACCGAGACGGCCACTGGTGCCAGCGCCAAAGTAAAGGAGCCGTCCCCCCTGCCGAAGACGGCCAACAATCATGTCGACAGCTTGTGCTATTTGCGGTAACACTTTTTCGATCGCGGGGGCGACTCGGGCATCTTCCCTGTTGATTAGGGCGACAATCTCCTGCGTGGAGAGGGAGTCGATGTTTACTGTGCGGGGATTGACTGCTTCGGTGATGGGAACTGGGGATGAATGGGTCACAGATCAAGCTCCTCTGACGTCGATGAAAAAAGGAAGGGATGAGAAATTACGTCCGGGTGTGATCTTGCCCAGAATAGCAGAATGACGCGCACCAGTGCAAGAGGGAAGATTGCCCGGACGAGCATGCGCGGTCTCATAGGCAAGAACAGCAAAAGCAATAGCTTCTTTGGCGTCGCTGGGAAGACCGAACTGGCCGGTGTCGAGAACGCGGGCGGGAGCGAGGTATTGCCGGAGCATGGCCACGAGGGTGGGATTCTGGGCGCCGCCGCCGCAAAGAAGCACTTCCTCAGGCATGGCCGGCAGAAAGTGCTGGTAGGCTTCGGCAATGCTACGCGCCGTGAAGGCGGTGAGAGTAGCGACAATATCGGCGGGAGCAAGGCCCAACCTTTGTCCTTTAGCCCAAATCTCCCGCGCCAGGCCCACCCCGAACTCTTCACGCCCAGTGGTCTTGGGCGGTGGTTGTTGCAAATAAGGATGCTGCATGAGTTCAGCAAGAAGGGCGGAATGCACGCGGCCGCTGGCGGCAATACGCCCATCCTCATCATACTGCTGCCGGCCACCAGTGATCCGTCTTACCGCCTCGTCGATCAGCATATTCCCGGGGCCGGTGTCGAAGGCCAGCACCCCAGCAGGATCATCGCCCGCTGGTAAGTAGGTGACGTTGGCAATACCACCGATGTTTTGCACAGCACGGATGCGGTGGCCATGGCGTAGCAGCAGCCAGTCTACGTAGCTGACCAGGGGTGCTCCTTGCCCACCGGCGGCGATGTCGGCTACACGAAAATCAGCAATTGTGGTGATGCCGGTGCGCTCGGCAATGATCGCGGCCTCGCCAATTTGCAAGGTAGCAGGATGGGTAACTTCTTTGCCAACGCAGTGGTAGATGGTCTGCCCATGGGAGCCAATGAGCTGAATGTCTGCAGGTGTCAGGCCAACCTTGGTGATGACCTGTAAGGCAGCGGCGGCGAACCATTCGCCTACGGCGAAGTTCATCTCACAGATGCGATCGACGCGACCACTTTGGGGGTCGAAAAGTGCAAAAATCTGCTGTCGCTGCGTGTCGCTGTAAGGCACAGAAAGAAAAGTGAGGAGTTGAACAGAAAGATGGGGAGCGGTACCACTGACTTCGACAATGGCGGCGTCGATGCCGTCTACAGAAGTGCCGGACATTAAGCCAATGATTTTCATGTTAGGAGTCCAGGGTGGTGTAAATGCTCTGATGGAGCTGATGTCGGAAGCGAACAATGCGGGCAGCATCCCGGCCGTAGTAGACACGATTGCTGAGCACAACGATGACGAGCTCACGGTCGGGGTCAACCCACAGAGAGGTGCCAGTAAAGCCGGTGTGTCCGTAGCTATGTGGGCCGGGCGCAGGCCCGACGGGACTGGTCCCCACCGCTTGTAGCAACCAACCCAACCCCCTTCGCACGCCATCCCTTGCTACTTGTTCTCGCGTCATCTCCTGCACGCTGGAAGAAGAGAGGATGTTCTTGCCTTGCCACTGACCTTGTTGCAAGAATAATTGTCCCAAGCGTGCCACCTCTTCGGCCGGGGCAAAGAGCCCGGCATGCCCGGCTACACCCCCCAGGCTGGCAGCATTTTCATCATGAACTTCACCCCAGCAGCGGCGCCGTCGCCAGGAGCAAAACTCGGTGGGGGCGATATCGCGCAGAGAGTAGCCATAGCTGAGGGGATTGTAATGAGTATGGCTGAGCGCCAGGGGCCGGAGGAGGCTTTCCTGCAAAGCTTCTGCCAGGGTTTTCTGGCGCAGGCAGGCGATGGCCTCACCCAGGAGGATAAAACCGAGGTCGCTGTAAACCAGGCGTTGGCCGGGAGGATAAGCAAAGCCACTTCGGTAGATGGCCTCGATGCGTCGTGCACGTTGCTCGAGGGTAACTTGCTCGGGCCTCGGTACGGGAGTCGTTTCGTCACCTTCGTGGAAAAGACTGCGCCAGGCGGCAAGACCAGAGGTATGGGTGAGGAGATGGCGAAAAGTGATACTGGCCACATCCACTCGTTGCCCGGCAAAGGCAGGCTCTGGCGGCAGCATTTTCCGGGTCAAGGGGTCCTGGCTGGGTCCAATACGATCGTTTTGATCGAATTTCGGTAAAACTTCCTTAACTACTGTATCGAGTGTGATAACCCCAGTATCCACCAGAATCATGAAGTTGATGGCAGTAAGTATTTTCGTGAGGGATGCCAGATCGAAGAGAGTATCGACACGGGTAGGATGTCGCGAATGTTCGGGATCGAGGAAGCCGTAGGCTCGTTGAAAGCGGATATCCCCCTGCTGCAGGATATACAAAACCGCGGCGGGAAAAACGGTTCCCACACTTTGTTGCATCAATGTATCGAAGCTAGGATGTTCGGGAAAGGTCTTCAAAAACCTCACCTCATTTGGTAATTATCAGGACTGTGCTATAGACTTAGCACATGACAACGCTACGGATTCGTCCCATGAAAATGGAGGATGTTTCGACTTGCGCCCGGATGATGGCGAGTACGCCTTTGTGGATCCGCTACGGCGTCACCTTTGATAGCGCCCATCGCCGACTGCAGGAAGCGTTGGCTGCCGGCGGCGCCTTGTTCGTAGCAGAAATGTCAGAGGAAGTCGTGGGATTCGTTTGGTGCGTGGAAAGAGGAGCATTTGCGCGTAGTGGTTATATCCCTCTGATCGGTGTCCACCCTAAAACGACGAGTTATGGTATCGGCGGAGCTTTGCTGGCGCAGGCAGAAGACTTTTTGAGCGCCAGCAGTCCAGACATTTTCTTGACCGTTTCGGATTTCAACGTCAAAGCACAGCACTTCTATCAAAAACATGGCTATCGGCAAGTGGGGGCATTGCCAGACTATGTGATCGAAGGGGTGACGGAGTTGATTTATTGGAAACGCCTGACATCAGCCTCTGCGTAGGCGGGGATCCAAGACATCACGTAAACCGTCGCCCAGAAGGTTGAATCCTAAAACACAAAGCATGATGGCAAGGCCGGGAAAAATAGCCAACCAGGGGGCCAGTTCAATCATGGTACGGCTTTCGCTCAGCATATTGCCCCAGGAAGGTTCGGGGGGTTGTGAGCCCAAGCCGAGAAAGCTGAGCCCGGCCTCAGTGAGGATCGCCCAGGACAAAGCGAGGCTTACCTGAACGATGAGGGGGGCGGTGATGTTGGGAAGGATGTGCTTACGCAGAATGTAGGGACCGCGGGCGCCGAGACTGTGGGCAGCGGTGATAAATTCCATCGATTTGACCGTAAGCGTGGGACCGCGGGCGACACGGGCAAAGATGGGCATGTAGACGATGGAAATGGCGATAATGGTATTTCTCATCCCCGGACCCAGGGCGGCGACAATAGCCAGAGCCAGCAGAATTGCCGGGAATGCGAAAAAAATGTCCATAATTCGCATGAGGATGTTGTCAAAGTTTCCCCCAATATAGCCGGCGAGCGTCCCCAAAGCAATTCCCACCAAACTGGCCAATGAGACCGAAATGATTCCCACTTTGAGCGAGTTGGTCGCGCCACGCACCACGCGGCTGAAGGCGTCACGCCCGAAAATATCGGTGCCCATCAAATACTGCCGGCTGGG
>JAADFV010000174.1 GCA_013152695.1 Chloroflexota bacterium
AGATCTGCATAAGCCTCGGCCTCGGCATAAGTGGAGCGCCCCTGCCAGACGAGGGAAGTGTCACGGGCGCCGCCATTATCATCATCGTTCAGGCCCAGATTGAAGCCGAGCACTGTCCCCGGCTGCATCACAGCCCCACCCAAAAGTCTACGGGGTACGGCCAGCTCAACTGTGTAGCCGTCATTCTGGGCTTGTGCGGCGGCAATCACGTCGCCGGTCCATTGTGCCCGATCATGGACGACACCATCACGGCGTACGGTAAATTGATGATCACCGCCACTGGAGCTGTAACTATTGTTGTCATTTTCGCCATCGAGGGCAAATTCGATGCTATCGTCATTCCAAAGCTGGCCATCGCTGTCGATCATGGCTTCGGGGTCATGCACATAGGCGCCGAAGTAGAGCGTCTCTGCATCCCAGCGTATCCAAACCGAGCCATTGAGGTCTGCGGGAGTGGGTAGGAGGCCGCTAAAATAGGAAGCATTGTTGGCATCGAGATAGAGAGGCGTGTTGAGCAGCCAGTCACTGAGATCGCCATCGATGGTGGGGCTACCGCGATAGGCGAAAGCGGTAGGCGGTGTAGGGGTAGCGGTGGGCGTGGCGGTTGGTGTGCGCGTGGGAGTCGGTGTCCAGTTGGGATTTGGCGTAGGTGTGTATGTCGGATTCCAGGAAGGGTTGATGTATTCCAGCACCAGTTGCGGCCGGTAACCGACATCGGGATATTCGGAGGAAGCAAATTCGTAGCCCGAATTGGGAATACCGTAGCCATCGAGAAGGAGTCCGCGATTGCTGGAGGGGTTTTGTAGCCACCGTTGTGCCACTTCTGTGACGTCGAACTTGATCCATTCACCAATACGCTGCAGGTAGTGGAAATCGGTGTAGAGACCGGTGTAGTCATCGGGTCCGATACCGGCCGTCCGCCAATTACGGCTAGCGCTGGCTCGATACCAGGTGGCTCTGTTGGCGTCCCAACTCGTGGCCATATCGAAACTACGGAGGTACATGTTGTTACTATTGCTGCGATCGAGGACATAGAGCCACAAATAAGCGCGATCGAGTTGCGTATTGGCCGGTAAAGCAATGTTGTCGAAGCGGATGAGGGCGCTCTGAGCACCATCATTGCGGACAAGCAGCGAAGGAGCTGTGCCGTAGTTGCTATTTGCACTCCATGAGCTAATGTAAGTGTCGCTGGTGCTGTAATAACCACGCTCACCCTGACGATAACGAACCGAGAGTCGATAATTGGGGGGCTCAGGCGTGCCGGTGGGTGTGGGGGCAGCAAGAGGAGGAGTGGGCGTCGGAATTGGTGTTGCCGGCAGATCGAGCCGTTCCACCTGTACGAGATGGATGATTTCGTCACCATCACCACGGGCATAGATGCTGAAATCTGAGCCCGGATGCTCTCCCCCACCCGGCTGGCGGTTGCCAAAACGAGCGTCGGTCAGGACCCAACTGGCTTTGAGCCAACGGCCGGTGTTGGTTTTACGCACGGTGCCAGCCAATTTGTTGGCATTGGACCAGGCATCATAGTACACGTCAAAGCGATCCGTGCCTTTGTCGTAGTAGGTGATGTTCAGGCGCACCCGTTCCCTTGTGTTATGGAGATAACCATCTTCGATATCGAAGTACATGTAGGGATTGCCGCGGGCACTGTCGGTACGGCGGGTGTAGCGTCCTTCGGGATAGCTGGATACGTTCCACAAAGGCACGGTTTTGCCGCCCGGTGCCTCGTCGTTTTGCACCATGAAGAAATCGTAGTTGCCAAACTGGGGGTACCAGGTATACTCGGTTTCACGCAGTGCCACCCAAGCAGAGGGACTATTTTCGATAGTTTTACCCAAATGCTGGAGGGCAAATTCGAACATACTGCGCCGTTCAGGTTTGTTCACCAGGTCTTTGGCAAAGACAAAATAATCGGCATGCTTGTCTAGACCTGAATAGATACCCCACATGGTGTTGGTGGCCCCGGTCATGTACTGGGCTTCGTACGATTCCCAGCCAATAGGCACATCTTGCCACCATTTGAACATGGGATCGTATTGACCGGCACCCATGAGGGAATAGCCGGGCTTGTTGATGTTGGTGGCGTCGGCATCTGGCCGTAGACCGTTATGCTTGAGGCCAATGCCGTGAGAGGCGGCATAGTCGGTAAGAGTGCGACGCTCGATGGGACTCTGGAAGAAGGGTGAGTACTGAAGGATGAGCTGGGTGCGCGGAAAAGCGGCGAGGTAGGCGTCCATGATACGCATAACGGTCTGCACCCAGAGTTCGCTCGTCAACCCAGCCTGTGTGAGACATTCGCGATGCATGGAGTCGGAGGGTTTTGTTTCACCAAAAATACCGGCGCCGATTTCGATGAATTCGACACGGGGATCGCCGTCGTAATGTTTGCCTGCTTCGCGGATAAAGCGGCTGTATTCCCGCAAATAGTCTTCACTCCAGTATTTCGGAATCACCCAGTTGTCTTCGCAGACCAGACGCATATCGGGATATGCTTCATACAAGTAGGCAGGTACAGCGTCACCACCACAGCAAGTGGCGTTGTAGGTGGCAAAGCCGATGGCGGCCGGCTTGTTCAGGGCACTTTCGGCGGCCAACCATTTATCTAGACGACTCCAATCGTATGTCTCCGGCCCTAGTTCAATTTGTTTCCACTCAAAGGTGACATGTCCCCCCGTCACCGGGTACTGGGATGGGTTCAGATTGTACCAATCAAAGAAGACGTAGATGCCGGGCCGCTGGGTTGCGGCCACGGCTGCGGGGGCATCTACGGATAGAGCAGGGTTTGGTGTTGGCGCGGGATCGGCCTGAACTGCGATATTTCCTCCGATAAACCAGAGAAGAAAAAAGAGCGCGAACATCCCTCTCCACCAAGGAGTGAAAGAGGGATGTTGATTAGACGAGAAGGCTGGCATTCAGGGTCTCCTGTATTCTGCTGGATTACGAGCTCTAGCTGAGAAAGCCCGTTCACGTGCAGTTCTTAGTGCAATTATAGCAGAACCATGACAATCGAGCAGATACAATTTCAGGCCCGTTAACTTATAGCTTAGTACTGCCTTGTTATTATCGTAAGGGAAGCCACTGGAGGGGTGCGCGGCTGAAGTCCCTGATGGATGAAGGGGGTGATGGTGGAGGGCTGGTGCTTTCGAGTTCACAAAGGGTGTCTTCGACCCGTACGAAGAGGGTGAGAGCGAACTGATCGAGGGCATAGAACTCGGAGAGGGGTTTCGGGGTCTTATCGAGATCAACACGCCAGGTACGAGTCGTCTCGGCGGGAATGGTACGTTTGCTTTCGGATGATGTGAGGATGGTGTCTTGGGGATGGTCGTAGCCATTACCCGACCAGATGGTTTTGTTTTTCAGCTTGTACCAATCGATGCGGGGCTTGGAGCCGGGCATTTCGGGCCAGGTGAAGATGACTCGCTCGAGTACGGCATCAGCATCATTCTCATTGACGATATCTGCGAGGAGATTGTCATGGACTGAAGGATGGAAGCGGAAATCATCGATCTGAAGCTGGCTGCAAACATCGCCAGGGGGTGGTGGGGGAGGAGGGGTGCTGCAAGTACTGTCGGAAAGAATGACCTGTAGCACCGCGGCCAGGGAATCGGCATCGGTGGCAGGATAGGACTGCCCGCCGCCTTCGGCAGCAACATAATCGAGGATATCGGCATTGAAGATACCACCCTCTTCTGACTGGACGGCAACGGCGTAGACTAAGAGGTCCGGCATTGCTGCTTTCACATCTCGAATTGCCACCATAGCATCGGCCAGGGGTTCACCGGCATATTCGCGATAGGCGGGGAAGTATTGCCCCATCCGTCGTACTTGTGCAGGCGTATAGAATTGCCCGTTGTTGGCGTAGAGGCTGATGGGCTGGACGTATTGGTCGGGGAAGCCATGGAGATCAAGATCGATGGTGGGAACACCGTCGGAAAGAAGGATGACAACGGCGCGATGATCGGGATTCCAGGCGCGGGGCAGATAGGTACCGAGGCTGGCGATGGCCTCACCCGTGGGGGTACCTCCTCTCGCATCGAGGCGAAGGAGACGGTTCTGGAAGCGCTGGTAGTTCGTGGTAAAGGGCTGGACGAGATCGATACTGGTGGGATAAAGAGGGGGATTGCCATGGCCGGAACCAGCACCATTGAAGGTGATCAAGCCCACCCGACTGCCGTTACTCTGCGCTGCTACCACCTCGTTGAGGAGTAAGATGGCCTCTTGCGCCGCTTCCAGCTTGGTGCCGGCGCCAGGATAAGCCTGATCCATGCTTCCGGAAATATCCAAAAGATAGAGAAGATCGACGGGGACGTTGTCACAGATCGGCGCAGAGGTTGGGGTGGCCGTGGGCCGGATCGTGGGTGTGGCTGTGGGCGTAGGTGTGGCCGTAGGCGTGGCGGTTGTTTCAGGGGTCGCTGTGGGTGTAGGGGGAGGGCCGCTACTCACTTCACAGAGGGTATCGGCCACACGAACAAAGAGGGTGAGGGCAAATTGATCGAGTCCGTAGGATTCGGCGAGGGGTTTGGGGGTTTTGTCGAGATCGACTCGCCAGGTGCGAGTTGAATCGGCCGGAACCGTACGTTTTCTTTCCGAGGAGGTGAGAATGGTGTCTTGAGGATGGTCGTAACCGTTCCCCCCCCAGATGGTCTTATTTTTGAGCTTGTACCAGTCGATCCGGGCATTGTAGCCGGGCATTTCCGGCCAGGTGAAGATGACCCGCTCGAGTACAGCATCCACATCATTGTCATTGACAATGTCGGCGAGGAGATTGTCGTGCACAGAGGGGTGGAAGCGGAAATCTTCTATCTCGATCTGATTACAAACATCTCCAACGCTGGGGGTGGAAGTCGGTGTGGGTGTGGGTGGATGTTCGGTGGCCGTAGCGGTGGGCGTTGGCGTGGCGCCCGAATCACAGACAACCTCCAGTGTCCAGGCGTCGTCATCCCTGACATTGGGAAGAGAGACATCATCGGGATGGCGGGGATGGCCGATGGCGGTGGCGTGGTTGGTAAGGATACCGCAGTCGGCGACAGTGGGGGTGTAGGTGCGATCGAATTCAAAAACATCTCCCGGCCAGGCGACATCATGCCAGATTTCGTGATCGCCCACAGGTTCGATAAGTTGATCGTAGACCCCTACACCACCGTGGAGGACAACGTCGCCGCAGTTCTGCACTCGGAAATGGTAGGTGATTTCCTCACCCAACTGCACGGAGAAGGGTCCTGTTTTTTCCAAAGAAACACAGGTAGTGTAGAAGCCAAAGTCGATCGAGTTGTTTTCTTCACCAGGACTGAGAACGACCGAGGCTTCGTGGCTGTCGAAATCTCCATCGCTATCCCGAGCATCGTCGTTACCCTGATCCTGCTGGCTGGCATACCAGCCGAACAAGACGCCGCCGCTTTCGAAGTTGCTGTCAGCGATTTTAATGACGTAGGCGCCGGCAGCGAGGTCGGTGAATTGGTAATAGCCGTTGCTGTCGCTGCTGGTGATCGTGACAAGGCTGCCCTGCGCATCGTACAACTCGACGACTACGCCGGCAATACCGGGTTCGCCGGCATCTTGAATGCCATCGATGCGATGCGATTGACTGGTGTACTGGTCGTGCCAGATGAAATCACCCACTGAGGCGAGGTTGGCTTGGGGTGTGGCTGTTGCTGTGGCAGTGGGGGTGGAGGTAGGTGTATTGGTTGGTG
>JAADFV010000175.1 GCA_013152695.1 Chloroflexota bacterium
TTTACATAACGCGCAGGGATATTACTTACACGGCCGTGCAAGCCAAACTCTTGACCTTGATCGTGGTTGGGCGGTCCCCACTGATCCAGACCGCAGGTAACCAGCATCCCACCCGCAAACGAACGCAGCCAACCCAGACCTTCAGGTTCATAATAAGCGGGATGCACCTCGCCTACCGGCGAAGCCCAGGCCAGAGGAATCCCCTTGTATCGGCAGGTAGAGATATCCAGGCCGCGGTCAGCCAGCACATCGAAGGTGAGGCCGCTGCCCGTCCATACCTGAAGGATGCGACTACCTCGTGCCAAACCCTCGGCAGCCTCGAGCTGTTTGATTCCGGCCACCTGATCCATATGGCCGACGTGTTTCAGAAGTTCTTGGCGACTCAAATTGTGGTAATTCATGAGAATTTACTCCAATGGGAGGCTACAGAGCGATGGCTTTGATCCCTGTGACTTCACAAAAAGCGACCAAATCATCATAGAGCTGTTCACCGTAAGCCAATACAGCATACTCGTTTCCCCAGGCGGAGACAAGTTTGTCGATATGCTGTAAATCACCGTAATAAACCCGTTCCTTTCACTCCTTCTTCCGTCGTGACATAATACCTGCAGCTATAATCAGGCTAACACCACATCCTTCCAAAATGCCGGTTTGATCGCAGACATGGGATAGGTGCGTATCCATGGTTTGATCAGTAAGTGATCCCGTTCATAAATCAAAGGGAGAATAGGCACTTCCTGCACAAGGATGTCCTCTACTTGGCGGTAGATCTGTGCTCTTTGGGTGGGATCGACCATCCGGCGTGCTTCATGTACCAGTCGATCGTAGGTTTCATTCTGCCAATGGGGCCAGGCGCGGGCGCGGCTCACACGCACGAAATTATCGGGATCGGGATAGTCGGCTACCCAGCCCATGTTGATCAGGTGATAGCTTTGATACTGAAACTGCTTCAGAAACGTCACCCAATCGACCACCGTGAGTTGTACTTTAATGCCCAAAAGCTGCTGCCATTGTCTTTGCAAGAATTCATTGCGAGACGCCACTGCTTCGTAGGCAAAGACCTCGATCACAGGAAGGCCATGGCCATCTGCATAGCCCGCTTGTGCCAGCAAGCGTTGCGCCTCGGCCGGCCGGAAGGGGAGGGCGATATGTGGTACATGGCCCGGCATACCTGGTGGTATCAGGCCGCCGGTGGCGGGGGCAACATAGCCTTGCAAGACTGAATCGGCCAGTGTCTTTCGGTCGGTTGCCAAAGCGAATGCCTGCCGTACACGGGGGTCATCGAAAGGTGGTCGGGTGACATCGAAGGCAAGGAAGTGAGTTTCCATGCGGGGACGGGCGATGTATTCGCCGACGTAGCGTTGTCGTACTTCCTCGCGTATCTCTGCCGAGAGATACGTGATTCCTAAAATATCCAGTTCATCGGCTTTATACCAGCGGAGACGGGTGGCCCAGTCTTGCACTGGCAACAGAATCAGCCGCTGTAAATTGCCGGAAAAACGGCCATGATAAGTGGGATTGCGCACCAACTCCATAGCCTCACCTCGGCGCCACGATTTCAGGTAAAATGCACCGTTGCCGACGAGATGATCTCCTTTTGCCCAAGCCGATCCTTGTTTTTCGACGATGTGGCGGGGAACAGGATACCAGGCGACATGGGTCAACAGTTGGGGGAAATATCCTACCGGATGCTCTAGCTCTACCAGGAGGGTGAGATCATCCAGCGCTCGTACCCCCACATCCTCCTGTCGCCCTTCCCCCTGATGAAACTGTCGTGCCCCTTTGAGATCGTATAAAAAAGAGGCTGCAGAAGAGCCGGTGGTGGGGTCTAGAGTACGTTTCCAGGCGTATTCAAAGTCATGGGCGCTTACGGGAACACCATCGCGCCAGCGTACATCATTCCGCAGATGAAAGAGGAAGCGCTGCCCGCCCTCTGATACTTCCCAACGACGGGCCACATCGGGAACAATGCCCATTTCCGGGCTCAGTTCCACCAGGCCACTGAAGAGGTGGGCGATGAGACAGTCGGTATGGGCGTCAGGAGCCAGGGCTGGATCCAGAGTGATCGGCTCGAGCCAACGGATGCGTAAAGGGCGAGGAGATGGGGGGAGGGGGCGGTTTGCAGGCTGGGCGCGGGCTCGTTGCCAGAGGCCGAAAGCTTCATCGTAGGCCTGGCGGGCCTGGCTAAAATTGAAGGTGTTATGATAAATGAGACCCAGCTTCATCAGGGTGCGCGCTGCCTGTTCACTCTCGCCTGATTTCTGTAGATAAGCCAGGGCCTGGCGATAAAAGGCTATGGCTTCCTCGTGGGCGTGGAGCAATCGCGCCTGGTCGCCTGCCTGTAGGAGGTAAGGAACAGCCTTGTCACTGTCTCCAGCCTTACGCCAGTGATAGGCCAGCAGGCTGATGCGCTCCTTGTTTGCCAGCCCCGATGCTTGCTCCAGGGCTTCACCCACCTGCCGGTGCAGGAGCTGTCTTTGCCCGGAGTCAGTAGTCTCGTACACTGTCGCCCGGATTTTGTCATGGCTGAAGTCGTAGCGACCAGGAGAAGCGGGTTCCGGCCGCACCAGATGCCGGGCCAACCATTCTTCCAGACTTCCACTTACCATGGCTACGTCATCCCGAGCTGCAGACCGTAAAAGAGCATCATCGAAATGATGCCCAATAACCGCAGCCAGAGTCAACAGTCGCCGGGCGGGCGGGCTCAACCGTCCCACCCGTTGTAAGATCACATCCTGTACACTGCCTGGCAAGATCGTGGTTGCGGGCGGCCCATGCCAGCAGACATGCCCGTATTCATCGCCAACCAGGGCACCTTGTTCCTGCAAACTATACACCATCTCTACGAGGATGAAGGGATTGCCTTCACTCTCATGATAGAGAAAATCTCCCAGGGAGACACCGGCTTCCCCCTTAACCAAAGATTGAGCGATATCTGTCACTGCCACCGCCGAGAGAGGAGGTAGGGAGAGGTGGTTGACGAGATGATCCCGGTTCAATCCCTGGCGAAGGCGTGTAAGAAGATGGTCAGGGCCTACTTCTTCCGGGCGATAAGTACCAACGATCCAAATAGGTGTACCGTGGAGTTGACGTAGAAGATAGTGGAGTAAATCCAGAGTAGAAGCATCAGCCCAGTGCAGGTCATCGAGGAAAAGAATAAGAGGTCTATCAACATAGGCATAAGCCTTTTTTGTGGTAAGCGCCTGCAGAAAGTGGGCAATGGCGTCGAAAAGCCGTTGCCGTGCCGTTTCGCCGCCACTGACGGGAAGAGGGTCGGGTAACTCGGGCCATAATTGGCGTACTTCCGGTAAAAGACGGGATAATTCTGCCAGCCAGACGGGAGAGAACGCTTCTGGGAGGGATGCCGAAGGTTGGAGGGTATGATCCTTCTTCTCAGCGGGAGCCATTCGACGCAGATACGACCTTAGTGCTTCCGCAATTGCCTGGTAGGGGACGCTTCCCCCGAATTCGTAGCAGCGTCCCGGCAGAAGTACGGCTCCTTCCAAGGTAGCGTGGCGGCTTACTTCCTCCATAAGACGGGTTTTACCCACACCTGCTTCCCCTGCAATCAAGGCCAATTTGCCTTTGCCCTGGCGGGCCTGCTCCCACCAGGCTACCAGGGTGGCGTGTTCCTCTTGGCGACCGCTAAAGGGGATTGGTGTTGGTTGGGAGATCACCGTTTTCTGCTCACCGAACCCTTCCCCACGGGCGATGCGTTCACGCAGAGCTGTTGTTTCTTCCAGGGGTGCCAGGCCCATCTCCTGAGCAAGGAGGTGGCGACAGGTTTCATACTGGCTCAGAGCGGCGTCCCTCTGGCCAGTGCGGGCGAGGAGAGCCATCAGACGCACGTGGGCTTCCTCCCATAACGGTTCCAGCGTCACCTGGCGCCGGGCATATTCCAAAGCCTTGGGATAGATTCCGCGCTGGCTCCAGTAATTGATTAGATGGCTGAGGGTAGTTAGAGCTTGCTCTCGCAAGCGCGCCCGCTGTCGTGCCGCCCATTCTTCAAACTCCATACTTTCCGCCACCTCAAACTGCTCCAGAAAATCACCACGATAGAGGTCGATGGCCGTACTGAAGTGGCTGATGGCAGTAGCCATATCACCAGCTTGCTGGCTTTGCCTGCCCAAGGTAATGGCTGTGCTGAAAGCGCCAGCATCTAGCCAAACGGGAATGGCTGGATTAAGGCCTACAGCTAACCGGTCATCGCTCAGCAGGTCAGGCGTCAAACTGCGGCGCAGATTCCAAAGAGCATGACGCAAGTTACGGCGTGCGCGCGGCGTGGTGGTACCCCCCCACAGTAAACCGGCCAGGCGGCTCCGGTCGATGGGGCCGGCATTCATAGCCAGATAGATGAGAAGGGCCTGATCCTTGCGCAGTTTCAATCCCGTTACGGGTTGATTGTTCCAGAGGATTTGTAACTGGCCCAGAGTATGCAATACCAGGTGCATGGATAAAGTATTTCGGAATCCAGAAACCGAGATTCGAGGCTCCCTGCTCGCTCATAGCTCGGAAGATGAGAGGCAATATACGATTTTCAGTGCCAGTTGATGGCAGACGGGCTTGTCGATGACATTTTTCAGCATAGGATGAAAATCATTCCTTGTCAAGAAAAAATTCACGTATCATTCTCCCGAATCAACGCTGAATCAACGGTGGGGTGCTACGATAGGGCTAAGTCATGTTCAATTTCGTGATATTTCCCGTCGTCAGGAATGAACCCATGATGCCGCCCGCACGTACTCGCTGGACACAACTTTTGACCATCTGGCAGGAAAATGTAGCTTCGGCCCGGCAGCCGACAGAATGGCGCTTTGTGTTGGAGGATGTCCATAGTGGAGAGCGACACGGTTTTGCCAGCCTGGAAGCGTTGATGGCTTTTTTACAAAAGCAGATGGTGGATGCAGGGAGAGCATCATCTGACGACTAATCTCCGGCCGACTTTCATCTGCAGGCACAAGGAGAACTCCGTCTTCACGCAACACTTGCTACGCACGCCCATTCTCTTTCGCTATATTCAAAAGGAGAAACTACCATGATCAAAGGAAAGCGTCGCCGATGGTCCATCATTTCCCTTATTCTCATCGCACTGCTGGCCGGTATCAACGCGACCCTGGCCGCACCCTCTCCCCAACCGGTGTCCGCACCTCATGGCCCTGCAGGAGCAACTGCGCCCCAACAGGATGTGGGCGACATCGAGGCCGTGGGGCATATCGGCGGCATGGTCTTCGCCATCGATCTAACCGCTGACGCTCATTACGCGTTCATGGCCGTGGGCTCGGGTCTGCATGTGTTCGACATCTCCGACCCCGCGCATCTCCGACAGGCGACGACGCTGCCCCTGCGTTCTGGAGGTTTGCAGGACCTGGCCCGCTCCGGCAACACTCTCTACGCTGCCAGCTTCCACGGCCTCCGTATCTTCGACGTCACCGAGCCCACACAACCGACGCAACTGGGAGCATGGGAGGGCGACGAGACCCAGGGAGCGGATGTGGCCGGGACTATGCTCTACCTGGCCCAGGGCACCCAGGGACTGCGCATCATGGACGTGAGCAACCCCGCCTCGCCCCAGGTGCTGGGAACTTTCGCCTTGCCCCATAATGCGGGCAAAGTGCAGGTGGTAGGCGA
>JAADFV010000176.1:0-414 GCA_013152695.1 Chloroflexota bacterium
TCAAACTGATCATGGCCCCCACCACCGTCGGCATCGCCGCTGCGGCGAAAGCGATGCAGGATGAAGGTCTCTGCGACGAGGTCAAGGTCTCTGGTTTGGGCTTGCCCGCGGAGATGGTGTCCTACACCCTTAATGGTTGTGCACCCGAGTTCGCTCTTTGGAGCTTCGATGACCTCGGTTACCTGACTTACTACGTCACTTATATTCTGGCGACAGGTGACATCGAAGCCAAGGAAGGCGAAACCTTCGAGGCTGGCCGTATGGGTGTCTACACCATCGAGAAAGACCCCACCCGTGATAAAGGTTTGCGCGTGCTGATGGGGCCCTTCACCGTGTACGACAAGACCAACGTCGAGGCTGCTGCTAAATAGAGCAAAAGCCGTTCCTCCATTTCCGGGTGTCGAGGCTCATACC
>JAADFV010000176.1:436-6048 GCA_013152695.1 Chloroflexota bacterium
CCCACCTCTCATAATGTCTCCAGGGTGAGCAATTTCAACGAGAATACTCTGTTGCAAGGTTCATTTTTACGATGTCCCTGTTTTTTGCGTGTATTTGTCGTCGGGAAATTCCTCACCCCTACGATAGCCACACCTTCCAACCCCTGGAGGGGTGAGGAAATCCTTAAAACGCCCCCACGCACCGGTACAGGTCTTGCTACGCGACCACCCCATTGGTGATGGGCACGGCGCTGGATTTGCTCACCCGTGTCCACGCTCCGGCCTGCTTCCTTGCGTCATCCAGGCAACAGCAAACTCCTCTTGACCCTAGCAATCCCAGCGAAGTCCGTCCTGAGTACAGCCGAAGGGCATCTCTCCCTCAGATGCATCGCGAGACCCTTCGTTTCACTCAGGGTGACAAATATCCAGAAAGACTTTTTATTTTCCTCGAGGTATGATAAATGCAGCGTGTAGGATTTATTCTCAAAGTCAAAAAAGACAAAATCGAAGAATACAAAGAACATCACAAACATGTCTGGCCAGAAATGCTCGAGGCTTTACGCCGCACTGGCTGGCACAATTACTCCCTGTTCATGCGCGAAGACGGCCTCCTTTTTGGCTATTTCGAGGCTGAAGAAAGCTTCCAGGCCTCACTGGACGGCATGGCCAAAGAGGAAATCAATGCCAAATGGCAGGATTTCATGGCCCCTTATTTCGAAGGCATCGGCGGTGCTCACGCTGACGAAAGCATGGTCGAGCTCGAAGAAGTTTTTCATCTTGACTAATCACAGCGCGAAACAAAAAGGGTGCAGGTTGCAGGTGGCAAGTCGCAGATGACAGCCACTTACCACCTACTCGCCCTCAATCCCGCCTACCCCTCCTCTTTACCGTACTTCCTGCCCCTTGCTGCCTACTTCGAATCACTACTCCCTGCTTCCTCCTTCCGTCTCCCTCAAAAGGAGTTTTCCCATGAATTCACGCGAACGCGTCAAAACCGCCCTCACGCGTAGCGGTGTCCCTGACCGGGTACCCCTCCAATTCGATCTTTGCCGTGCCCTCACCGATGCCTTTGGCGAGAAGTACGGCATTCCCATCCATTACACCACTTCCTACTTCGAAGATGTCACCTATCGCATCTCGGCCAACGAGCTCAGGACAGCTATGGGGAGCGATTGTGTCATTGTGGGGGGGAGTTTGCCGCGTGGGTACAGCCATCCTGTACCTAAAGAGGGGCAGATTATCAATGAATTTGGTATGTTGATGGAACAGGGACCATTGTACATGCAAACCATCGAGGCTCCTCTGGCCGAGGCCTCGACCGTGCAAGACGTACTCAATCACCCCATGCCCGATCCCTACGCCGAAGGTCGCTTCGATGACGCCAAGAAATACGTCGAGATGTACAAAGATGAGTATTTCATCATCGGCGATCTGGAGCTGACCATGTTCGAGATGTCCTGGCACATGGTGGGTCTGGAGAAATTTATGATCGACATGGCCATGGGTGAAGACTATATCGAGGCCTTGATCGATCGGGTAAAGGAATTCAGCCTGGGTATAGCCAAACAGTTGGTCGAGATCGGCGTCGATGCTATCTGGTTTGGCGACGATTTCGGCGCCCAGAACGGCATGTTGATTTCGCCCAACATGTGGCGCCAGATTTTCAAGCCCCGGTATGCCGAACTGTGGCAAGAGGTTCGGAACATGGATCCTGACCTGATCATTGCCTATCACACCGACGGCGCCGTCGCCCCTATTCTCGCAGATCTGGCCGAAATCGGCATGGATGTCTTTAATCCCGTGCAGCCGAATGTTCCCGGCCATGAGCCCCAGGCTCTCAAAGACCAGTTCGGCGATCGTTTTGCCTTTTGGGGTGCTATCGATCAACAATATCTTTTACCCCAGGGTACACCGGCAGAAATCGAGGCCGATGTTGCCGAGAAAATCCGTATCTTGGGCGCCGGCGGTGGCTACATGTGCGCACCCGCCCACATCATTCAGGCAGACGTCTCTTTAGAAAATGTCGAGGCCTTTATCGCTGCCGTCAAAAAACACGGTGTTTACACCTGATCTTCTCATTCCGGCCTCTCTCCTATTCTCGAGCAGCAACTTTTCATGCACTTCGATTTACTCCATCCCCGCGACCAACTGGTCGTGATTATGAACCGCATTTACCACAGCGGTATGACCACTCTCACAGGCGGCAATCTCTCCATTTTGGAGGAGAACGGTGATCTGTGGATTACACCTTCAGGCATCGACAAGGGCAGTCTCACCCCCAAAGATATTATGTGTGTGACTGCAGATGGTACGATTATCGGGCCGCATCGCCCTTCCATCGAACTCCCTTTTCATCGCGCCATCTATGCCAAACGCCCCGATTTGCGTGCCGTTGTGCATGCGCACCCTCCCGCCTTAGTTTCTTTCAGCATCGTACACCAGATTCCCAACACCAACATCATACCCCAGGCGCAGCGTGTTTGCGGAGATGTAGGTTTTGCTCTGTACGGGCCTCCGGGCAGTGAGGAGCTAGGCCAGCACATGGCCGACAGCTTCGCTGAAGGTTACAATGTTGTTGTGTTGGAAAATCATGGTGCCGCCACGGGGGGCCCAGACCTGCTCACAGCCTTTCAGCGGCTGGAAACCCTCGATTTTTGCGCACGCACCGAATTGCAGGCGCGGCGCCTTGGTGAAATTCATACGCTCTCAGAGACACAACTGGAACCCTTCGACGTCCAGTATAACTTATTACCCGAGTTCACGCCGGAAACGCATTCCAGCCGCGAGCGTGAGCTACGCCAGCAAATTGTGAAAACCGTACGCCGTGCCATCGACCGTTATCTCATGATCAGCACCGAAGGCGTTGTCTCGGCGCGGGTGGACGAAAACAGCTTTTTGATTACGCCCACCGCTCTCGATCGGGGTAATCTCAGTATCGAAGACATCGTACTTATCAGCGACGGTCGTCGCGAAAAAGGGAAATTACCGAGCCGATCTGTACGCATGCATCGCGCCATTTACGAAACACATCCCGACATCAACTGCGTGCTCACAGCGCAGAGCCCAAACATTCTTGCCTATGCCATTACCCACCAGCCCATAGACACACGCATCATTCCCGAAAGCTCCCTTATGTTGCGCCGCATTCCTTTCATTCCCTACGGCACCCACTTTGCCGATCCCCAGCAGGTGGCCGATGTCGTCTCCACGAACACACCCGTATTACTCATCGAAAATGACGCCGTCCTCACTGTGGGTGACACCCCCATGCAAGCCTTTGATCGCCTGGAAGTGGCTGAGTTCAGTGCTCAGTCTGTGATTAACGCCAGCGCCTTGGGGCCACTTTCGCCAATTCCTGATGACGCCATTGCTCAACTGGAGAATAAGTTTCTTAACTAAGGAAGACAATCTATGACACCAACGAACACCCAGGTTCTCGCGGAACTAATTCAGCTGTCCAACTATTTGGGCGATACGAACAATGATTACGCGATTTTAGGAGAGGGAAACTCCTCTGCCCAGATCGATGAAGAGACTTTTTGGGTCAAAGCCTCGGGGGTGGAGATGCGTACGGCTGGCGTCAATGACTTCGTCCAGGTACGCTTTTCCAACATCCTCACGATGCTCGATGGCCCCGAGATGAGCGATGCTGCTATCAGACAGGCCCTGATTGCCGCTAAAGTCGATAAAAAGGCGCCGGGACATCCCTCGGTAGAGACCGCCTTGCATGCCGTTTGTTTGGAAGCAACCGGCGTTAATTTTGTAGGACACACCCATCCTGTGGCCATCAATACGATCACCTGCTCGGTCGCTTTCGAACAAGCCTTTTCCGGCCGACTTTTTCCCGATGAGATTGTCGTCTGCGGCCCGGCCCCTGTCCTGATCCCTTACACCGATCCCGGCCTTCCCCTCGCCCGTGAGGTACGCGTCCGCATCAACACCTATTTTTCCGAATATGGCGAGCCTCCTCGCGTCTTGCTTCTGCAAAATCACGGCCTCTTCGCCTTGGGCGCCACTGCCCAACAGGTAGAAAACATCACGGCAATGATGGTGAAGACGGCGCGTATTTTGGCCGGGACTTACGCCCTGGGTGGCCCCCATTTCATGTCCGAAAAGGCTGTCGACCGCATCTACACGCGGCCAGATGAGCATTATCGCCAGGTGATCATGGCTCCCGTCGACAGAGACTGATCACTAAAGAGAGCAATTTCCATGAACAACTCCAAGGGTTTCGAGCCACTGGAAGCTGAATTGAATAGCTTTGAGGCAGAAGTGCGGTCGCAGGCATTGGCAGAGCTCCAAGATCGAACTCAACGAGGTCAGATTACCCTACCCCCTGAGCAAGAAGTGGCCAATATGCACGCCCACACTTTCTTTTCCTACAATGCCTACGGCCTTTCGCCTTCCGGCCTGGCCTGGCAAGGGAAAAAGCAGGGTATCAAGTTGATGGGTATTGTCGATTTCGATGTGTTGGATGGGGTCGATGAATGGTTGGCTGCTTGTGATCTGGTGGGATTACGAGGCAGCGCCGGCATCGAAACCCGCGTTTTTCTGCCCGAATTTGCTGACCGCGAGATCAATTCGCCCGGCGAGCCCGGTGTTCTTTATCACATGGGCATCGGTTTCACCTCAGGACATATCCCCGCTGCGGTTGCCCCTATCGCCTTGGAACTGCGTGAGCGCGCCCGGCATCGGAATTTAGGATTGCTGGAGCGAATCAGTGATTTTCTCAAGCCCCTCAGCATTGATTACGCGCGTGACGTTTTGCCCCTGACACCGAATGGCAACGCTACCGAGCGACACATGGTGATGGCCCTCATCATCACTGCCCAACGCAACCTTTCTGACCCCACCTCCTTCTGGGCCGAGCGCCTGGGCCTGACTGTGTCGGAAGTGAAATCAATGGCAGGAGATGACGGCACGGCTCCTGCCTTGCAAAATGCCATCCGCAAAAAGCTTATGAAACGGGGGGGCGTAGGTTATGTTCAGCCTGGCCCCGACACATTCCCAAGCATTGACACCTTCCATCAATTCATCCTGGCTTGTGGCGCTTTGCCGTGCGCAGCCTGGTTAGATGGAACCTCCGAGGGGGAACAGGCAATGCCGGAACTGCTTGATTTGCTGATCGCCAAAGGCGTAGTTGCCCTCAACATCATCCCCGATCGCAATTGGAACATCGCCGACCCGCACTTGCGTCAGCAGAAGGTCGAAAATCTGTACGAAGTGGTGGCATTGGCGCAGCAGCGCGATCTCCCCCTCAATGTGGGTACAGAGATGAACAGCTTCGGCCAAAAATTCGTCGATGACTTTGCCACCCCTGAACTGGCGCCTGTGCGTCAGGCCTTCCTCGATGGCGCCTACTTCATCTATGGTCATACGATGTTAGGCCGGGCCCTGAACCTGGGTTTCCAGAGTGAGTGGGCGGCAGCACACCTGCCGGTACGCCGTGACCGTAACATCTTCTACACCAAAGCCGGACGCCTCATCCCACCCGGCTACAAATCCCTGGCCGCGCTCCAGGACGAGATCTCGTTATCATCGACACCCGAGGAGATCCTTGCCGTTCTGAACAAGGGGATAAGTCAATGACCGCCCTGAATAAAGCGCCATTCCAGGATAATCCGCAACCCCAA
>JAADFV010000177.1 GCA_013152695.1 Chloroflexota bacterium
AGCGGGGGTAAACATCTTTGGGCAGGAAGCCCCACTTGACGCCGGCGGGGAAGCCGGCACCACCACGACCGCGAACCCCGGCCGCCTTCACGATCCCCACAGCCTCATCTGGTGCCATTTGCAAGACTTTAGGCGCCGTTTCGTAGCCGCCATCGGCCAGGTATGAAGCCATGGTATGGCTGTGGGGTTTGTCGATGCGTGCGAGAAGGAAGTTGGTCTCGGGATGATGATCATGATGGTAGGGAGCAGCATTTTCGTATTCGGGAGGAAGACCCTCATACGAACGTAACTCATCAATGAGAGCATCGATCTTCTCTTTGTTCAGGCCCTCGTAGTAGCGCCCCCAAGTACTCTGGCTGCGCCGGGCAAACACGACCGGCCCCGTAGCGCACGAGCCCAGACATTCCATGTGATCCAGGGTGAATGTTCCATCAGGCGTGGTTTCGCCAAAACCAATTCCCAGCTTCTCTTTGAGATAATCGGCCATTTTGCCGGCACCGCGCAACATGCAGGGAACATTGGTACAAATTTCGAGATGGAATTTGCCCTTGGGTTCTTTGTAAAACATGTTGTAAAAGCCGGCAATAGCATAGACTTCCATTGGCTCCATATCGAAGATGCGAGCAATCTCGTCCATGACCTCATTAGGGAGCCAACCGATTTCATTTTGGGCTATGTACAAGGCAGGAAGGATGGCCGAACGAGAGCGTGGATACTGCGCCATCGTGGCCTTGATTTCGGAACGAGCAGAGTCTGAAAGCATAGGGCGTGTTGTGGATCGTTGTGTGTTCGAGTGGAACCGAAAGGAGGGAGTAAGGAGCAGGAAGCAGGGAGTAGGAAGCAAGGAGACGGGAGACGGAAGATAGTCGTGGAGAGGTGCTGCCCGGACAGGTTTACCGGTTTTCAGGTCTCCTGGTCTACTTGTCTCCTACTTTTCAGGACAGACGTTCATGCGGGTAAACCTGCCCCAGGAAAGATGAAAAAATCAATCTGCGTTCATCTGTGTCCTGTTTTCTGGGGCGGCACGAGAGCTAACGGTCGACGTCGCCTAAAACGATGTCAATGGTGCCGATCACAGTCACTAAATCGGAGAAGAGATGGCCTTTCGACATCATCTCGACGACGGAAAGGTTGGCAAAACTGGGCGTGCGGACGCGACAGCGATAGGGATGGGCGCTGCCATCGGAAACAATGTAAAAGCCCATTTCACCTTTCGAGGCCTCGATACCATGATAGACCTCACCCACCGGCGGACGCATCCCTTCTGTGAAGAGTTTGAAGTGATGGATCAGAGCTTCCATGCTCTGGTCGAGTAGTTCACGTTTGGGGGGCACGACTTTGGGATTGTCAAGGACAAAATCGCCGTCGGGAAGGTTATCGATGGCCTGATAGATGATGCGCAAGGATTGGCGCATTTCGTTCAGGCGCACGAAGTACCGGGCGTAGCTATCACCTTCATTGTAAACAGGAATTTCGAAATCGTATTGATCGTAGTTGCAATAGGGTTGCGCTTTGCGTAAATCGTATTTGACGCCGCTGCCGCGCAACATGGGGCCGGTGACGCCCATGGCAATGGCATCTTCTTTACTGAGATAGCCAACACCTTCGAGACGATTGCGCCAGATGGGGTTTTCGCTGAGCATGCGCTCGTATTCATCGAAGCGCTCCGGCAGAATTGCCAGGAAGTCACGCAGCTTGGGAATGAAGGCATCGGGGAGGTCCCAGGCGACGCCGCCGATGCGCATGTAAGAGGTGGTGAGGCGAGCGCCACAGGCCATCTCAAAAAGATCGAGGATATCTTCGCGCTCGCGAAAAGCGTACATAAGCAGGGCCAGACCGGTGCCGCCTACATCAAGAGCGTGCGTGCCCAGCCAAACGAGATGGCTGGCGATACGCTGTAATTCAGCCATAATCACGCGAATAACCTGGCCGCGTGGCGGAACTTCGATATCCAGCAATTTTTCGACGGTGAGGCAATACGCCAGGTTGTTTTGCATGGCCGAAACATAGTCCATGCGGTCGGTGTAGTAGACGAAGTCTTTATAGCGCACGTTTTCGGCCTGTTTTTCAAAACCACTGTGCAGGTAGCCGATATCGGGTTCGACACCAACGATACGCTCACCGTCCAGTTCTACGATCAAGCGCAAGACACCGTGGGTGGAGGGATGCTGGGGGCCCATATTGACCACCATGTGCTTGCTATCCATGCGAGCAGGTACCGGCTCGGGACGCTGCTCGACCTTCATGATCTGTTTACCGAGGAATCTGAACTCTTCGTCATCCCAGGTGGAGGAAAAAGGAACCCGCTCACCGCCGATGGCGTAATCTTTGCGAAGCGGGTAGCCTTCCCAATCGGCCGGCATGAGAATACGGCGCAAGTCCGGGTGGCCTTTGTAATGCACGCCAAAAAGATCGTAGGCTTCCCGCTCTTGCCAGTTGGCGGAGGGCCACACACTGACGACGCTGGCTACTGCCGGGCGGTCGCCGCCGGGTATGGGGGTCTTGAGCTGGAGCAAATCTCCGTTACGCTTTACCGAGCGTAGATGATATACCCCGTAAAAACGGGCACCATTCTCCACAGGCGCGGAAAGTTTAAGCTGGTCGACAACAGTAAGGTCGCTCAGCAAATCATAGCTAAGCTCTGGTGTGTCCCGTAAAAAACGCCCGATCTCAACTAAAAACTCGGGCTTGATTGTTACACTGGGCACGCCAGAATGGACTGCACTAGAGAGAATAGCATCCGGAAATTGCTCACGGAGTTGGGCGACAGTGTCGGTCATGGTCACTTGGCAATAAAACTGGGATCAGCAATAAACAGGATCGTTATCGGCTGATTAGTCGGGAAGAGGGGGCAGCTCGGGGGCAGGAGGAAGTTCGATGACGGGAGGTGTCACCAAATGGTCGGTGAGTTTTTCCTGATCGATTTTCTCTTGCAATTTGGTCAAAGCATAAAGGAGGGCTTCGGGGCGAGGAGGACAGCCCGGCACGTAGACGTCGACGGGGATGATTTTGTCGACGCCCTGGACAATAGCATAGTTGTTAAAAGGACCGCCGGCGCTGGCACAGATGCCCATTGCAATCACCCATTTGGGTTCAGGCATTTGGTCGTAAAGGCGTTTGATCACCGGTGCCATCTTATTGCTAACGCGACCGGCGACGATCATCAAATCGGCCTGGCGCGGTGAGCCACGAAAGAGCTCGCTGCCAAACCGCGCAATATCATGACGGGCCGTACCTGTTGTGATCATTTCGATGGCACAACAGGCCAAACCAAACAACAATGGCCAAACAGAATTCTTCCGACTCCAATTGACCATCGATTCGAGTGAGGTAGTGATAACACCACTATTCGACAGGTGGGTTTCAAGACCCATGAATCATGTACTCCATTGAGAATGAGTTGAAAGGGGTTGCGACAAAATGCTTAAATTTCGATGATCAATCCCATTCAAAGGCACCTTTGCGCCAGACATAGACATAGCCAAGAAGTAAAATGAATAAAAATAAGCCCATCTCGATCAAGCCAAACAGTTTTAACTTGCCAAGAAGGACGGCCCAGGGATACAGAAAAATGACCTCGATATCAAATAAGATAAAGAGCATGGCTACCAGGTAATATTGAACAGGAAAACGCCGTCGAGCATCAGTAAAAGGGATCATCCCCGACTCGATCGGTTCCTGTTTCATCTTATTTGGATTTTTCGGCCCCAAGACTGCCGGCATAATCAGGGCAATAGCCGCAAAAATACCAGCAACAATAATTAAAATAAGAAGTGGTAAGTAATCAACCATCGTAAACGCTTCGATAAAATCGTAATGGAGGTTGCTTTGATAATGTTCCGTGCATTCTATCACCACCTAAGAAGAGCTGTCAATTCGCATCGAAGGGTTTCGAATCTATTCGGTTTTTCTGCCTTTCAAAAGAGGGACAACCTAATTCTCTAAATCTCCAGGCACATCGACATCCTCGAGCACGTAGGCGCCAGCATCCACCCAGGCGGTTTCGGTGCTATACCGATGAAACAGAGGCCGGCCGCCGGTGTCACCCCGAATGTCATGCAGTTCGGGAAAAAGCGCTTTGTCGAAAAGAACCGGATTACCTCGTTGCCCGCCGTAGCGTGGCGCCACAATCGGCGCCTGGGTGCGGCGATAGGTGTCGATAATCTCGTTGAGCAAATCAGGGGGAAGCTGGGGCTGATCGCCTAAAACGAAAAGGGCTGCCTCTGTTTGCGGCTGGCAGGCGCGCAATCCTGCTTGCATACTGACGCTCTGGCCCTGCTGCCATTGCCGCTGGTAGACGATCTTGATCGGTAAACCGTGCAAGGCCAGGGCGGTTTGGGGAAAGTGGGCCCCCAAAACAACGATTACTTCCTCAACCGGTGCCGCCAAGGCCTGCATGACGACATGTCGCAGCAAAGGCTGGCCTTGCCATGGATGCAGTTGCTTGGCACCACCGAAGCGCTTACCCGCCCCCGCCGCCAAAACAATGGCACTGATCTTGCCAAAACGCATCACGACCGGTGGTTGGTGTTGCAACTGCGCCAATAAAACCGCATCAAATGAAGGGTGAGCTGCCAGGCGTCGGGACATGCGCTGAATCTCCATCCAGGCAACATCTTCCCTCTCCCGCTCGAACTGATCGACACCGTTCATCAGGAGAAAACGCCGTGCCCCTGGCGGTGCCCCTCGCGCCGGCCCCTCCGGATGCCGTAACAGGCGGGCGAGTAGGGCGGGAGTGATGCGAGTATCAGGGCTGAGCCGAAGCAGCCGGGCCAAAATTTCCGGGCGATGGACTGCAGCAGAATCAAGACGTTGGCCCAAAGCCCATAACCCCACACAATTCACGAGGTGCGTTGTTTCGGGAGGAACAACCGGTTCATGAGCAGCTGGCGCTTTCAACGGCCGCTGTTTGCTGCCGTCCCCTTCCACCAGGAGGACATCGGCATAGGGTTGCCAGGCAGCCACCTCAGATGCCGCGAAACCCAGTGCTTTACCCTTAGCCTCGTCTACCTCCCGTACAACCAACACACTCCCCTCTTTGGCCAGAGCATGTTTCACCTGCGCCGCTGAGGGAGCAACGAGATGGGCAGGAAAGCTCGTTAATTGTTCCACACCCAGGCGTGTAGTCGTGCTAATGAGCACACGCCATCCCTGCGCCGCCAGTTCTTCGGCAAGAACACGCATCGCTGTCGTCTTACCACCACTACCGGTGAAGGTAACGAAATCGCCGGTTTTCAGACGTAAGGCACGAGATAATTGCATGGCGGGGTGGCAGAGGAAGCGAGAATAGTCGGTGGGTAGTGCAGAAAGAAGAACCAAGAGAATGGAAGCATTGTATCACAAATGACTTCAAGTTTTCACGCTAAATATCCGAAATAAGAGCCTGCCGAATCAACTTGGTGGACACAGGACACGATGGACGCAAAGCGCAGCGAAGAAAAGACGTCACGAGGCGACATTCCCGCACAGGCGCCGGGCGCATCCGTGATGCGCCTGAGCACCGCTTCTACTCCGCGTCACGGACGAAAATAGGCGGCTAACCGCATCCGTGAGCCGGCGGGTTCATCCTATTTTCGTCCG
>JAADFV010000178.1 GCA_013152695.1 Chloroflexota bacterium
AAATGGGTTGAAAGTAATCGGCTCGTTGAAGGTACCGATGGTAACAACAGTCCCGCAACTTCGTACCAAAGCCAGAGCCTGATCAAAAGCGGATTGCGTTGCCGCCGCCTCGAGTACAAAATCGGCTCCCCGGCCACTTGTCATCTCCCTGACGACATCTACTGGATTCTCCTCACTCACATCGATCACTTTCCCGCTAATGAGCTCTCGCGCCTTCTCAAGGCGTGGCTTTGCCAGATCAGTCATCACCACAGTGCATCCGTAGGCTTCAAGTGCTTGCCCGGCCATGATACCAATGGGGCCACATCCCACCACCACAGCCACATCACCAGGATCATGTGTCTCGATCTCCACGGCATGAACGGCAATTCCCAGATTTTCCAGCAGAGCTCCTGCCTCCAAACTTAGCCCCTCCGGCATTTTGGCCAATGCCCGTTCTGGCAGTACAGCATATTCAGCAAAGGCGCCACGACGCTTGCCGTAGATTTCCCGGCTCAGACACATGTTGGTGTGCCCCTTTCGACACATGTAACAATGCCCGCAGTGGATTAGGGGGTCTACAACAACGCGATCGCCTGGCTGAAACCGTGTTACATCCGCCCCCACCTGCGTGACTACCCCCGAAACCTCGTGGCCGAGTACCGTAGGCAACCGTAGCGTGGGATCGTTGGCAGCCCAAGGCGACCAGTCATAGATTTTCATCTCACCGACGCAAATGGCACAATAAGCCACCCTGAATTGGACGTCATCGTGGTGTTCGATGTGGGGAACAGCAATCTCTAGCAACGAAAGGCCGGGGCCTGGCTTTTCCTTAACGAGGGCTTTCATACCTGCACGTCCTTCGTTTGTGCGGTACGGCGTGAGTACAGCTCCGTATTCTTTTGCATCTGTTCCAAATTTTTCTGCATTGCTTGACGCGCCCCTGCTTCATCCCGTGCTTCGATCCGTTCCAAAAGCAAGCGATGCAGAGGGATGTTATCCTCGTCCGGGTCCAAAAAGACTGTGACAAGGGCGATGTATTCTTGCAAGAGCTGCCGGATGGAATCGATTAAAACGAACAGGAGGGGATTGTGTGTCATCATTGCCAGAGTACGGTGGAACTCGGTATCCCGCTCGGCCAGCAAAGATACATCATCTTTTGCCTCTACCATACTTTCGAAAACCTGTCGTAAGTGCGCGATTTCTTCAGCCGTAGCTGACTTAGCCGCAATTCCAGCGATCTCGATTTCCAGGATCGAGCGCACCTGGTGCAGATCATCGAAGGAAATCAGACCATGATTCTGAGAGCGTAAATAAAGGCCCAGGGGTTCGACCACGTGTTGGCTGGTTAGTTTTCGTACTGTCGTTCCCACGCCGTGTTGGGTCAAGAGCAGACCTTTGGCGGCAAGAATGCGCGCCGCTTCGCGAATGACGGTACGGCTCACGCCCATCTGTTCGGCCCACTCGCGTTCGGGGGGGAGTTTGGCGCCCGGAGGGAGTTCGCCGGAAATAATACGGTCTTCTACCTCTTTGACAACCCGGTCGACCAGGCGTTCTTTGTTGTTGACCGTGGGAAATGCAGCTTTTTCAGTCATGGTTTACTCCTACGGTAAATGCTACTGGGGGAGATACTATGCCGCCAGGGGATGGTAATTGCTCTGGCCACCATCCACACTGATGATCTGGGCAGTGATATGTTGAGCTTGTTCGCTGGCAAGAAAGGCAACGAGATGGGCATGATCGGCAGCCTTAGCCATCTTTGCCGCGGGAATCAGCGCCACCATGGCATCCAGGTCCAATTGACGACTCAACGCCGACTTGGCTAGCATCGACGTCCAGGTCATGCCCGGGCAGATAGCGTTAACCGTAATGCCGTACGGCGCCATCTCCACGGCCAGACATCGCGTAAAGTGGTTGACGGCAGCCTTGGCCGCGCAGTAGGCAATCTGACCCGTACGCACTATGTTTCCGGCGATAGAGGAAATGTTGACGACGCGTCCGGCTTTGCGTGGAATCATGCGGCGGATGGCGGCTTGCGAGCAAAGAAATACCCCTTTGGCATCCACGTCAAAGCAAACATCCCAGTCCGCTTCACTCAACTCTGCGGTTGGGCCAAAAGTAAGGGCCCCGGCATTGTTCACCAAGAGCCACAGAGGCCCTAATTCCGACTCGACTCGAGCAATCATGTCTGCTACCTCGTTTTTTTGAGTTACATCAGCACGGATGGCGATCGTCTTCAGTCCTTCGCGTTGGAGGAGGTCTGCTGCTTGTTCCACCTGGCGGGAGCGAGCATTCAAAGCCACCAACATTCCTTCTTGCCCTAGCACCCGCGCAATCTCCAGACCGATGCCCTGACCGGCACCGGTAACCAATGCCACTTTGCCTTCTAGACTCATCGAATTCCTCCTACCAGGCGGTCATGCCACCATCGGCCATGTAGAATCCCCCGGTGCAAAAGGCGGCTTCATCCGAGGCAAGAAAGATGGCCAGTCCCACGACATCTTCTGGTTGGCCGATGCGACCCATGGGTATGGCCGCCATGGCGCGTTTTCGTTTTTCGGGATTCGCAAGAGCCTCGGCAATCAAAGGGGTCTCGGTCGTGGCCGGGAAGAGGGCATTGACGCGGATGTGCTCTTGGGCATAATCGACAGCCATGATCCGGGTCAAGCCGATGATACCGGCCTTGCTGCTGCTGTAGGCCGTGCTGCCCGGGGCACAGCCTCTAAAGCCGGTAGGTGAGGCGACGAGAATGATGGCACCGCCACCCTGCTTCATCATTACGGGGATGATGTACTTGGCGCAGAGCCAGGCTCCTTTAAGATTCACGGCATGCGTACGCTCCCAGATTTCTTCGCTCAACTCGTGGGCACGGGCATCACCCTTGAAAAACTGTACGCCCGCGTTATTGTAAAGTATGTCGATGCGACCGTACCGTTCTACAGCCCGGGAAACCATGGATTTTACTTGTTCCGCTTCGGAGATATCGGTGTAGACGAAAATGGCCTCACCTCCCGCTTGCTGTATTTTCGCTACGGTAGCCTTGCCAAGCTCTTCATTGACGTCGACAACGACGATTTTGGCTCCCTCGCGCGCATAAGCAACAGCGACAGCGCCGCCCATACCGGCACCGGCGCCAGTGACAATCGCAACTTTCTGACTGAGTCTCATCGGTCAATCTCCTTAAGCATAATCTAAATCACGTAGCCAAGAGCCACCCGCCTCGAAGCCACCGTCGACAATGAAAGTCTGGCCCGTAATGTACGAGGAAGCGGGAGCGGCCAGTAGCAGCGTCGCCCCAACCAGTTCTTCGGGAAGGCCGGGGCGACGCTGGGGGATACGAGAGCGAAACCACTTTACCCGGTTCTCATCTTCCCAGATCGGCCGGGAAAGGGGGGTCATCATAAAACCGGGAGCAAGGCAGTTCACCTGGATATTGTCTGGGGCCCATTCGACCGCCATGGATTTGGCCATCTGCACGACAGCACCCTTGCTCAGGCCGTAAACAGAGACGGTATCAAGGGCGAAGAAGGGGGTGATGGAAGCAATGTGGATGATCTTGCCGCCGCCCTGTGCTTTCATGGGCAGATAAGCCGCCTGGCTGAGAAAATAGACCGCTTTGATGTTGACAGCAGTGATGACATCGTAGTCATCCTCGCTTACCTGGACGATGGCTGCACGCCGGTTGGTAGCAGCGTTGTTGATGAGGATGTCTAGTCTTCCGGTGGCCTCGAGTGTTTCCCGGATGATGCGGTGACATGTCTCTACACTCAATAAATCTCCAGCAACAGGAAAGGCTGCACCTCCATCCTTGATGATCGACTCTGCGACATCGTTGGCTTGCCTCAGAGTGCGAGCATGTACGCCGACTGTGGCCCCGGCCTGCGCCAACGACAAAGCGAGGACACGGCCAATGCCACCGGCAGCACCGGTCACCAAGGCTGTTTTACCCTCGAGGGAAAAGAGGCGTTCGAGGAGACGTTGTGATGATTCCATAAGCTTGTTACCTTTGAAAGCAGACCGACGGTGCGCTTTGTGCACGCCTATCATGATGAAAATAATCTGCGCACAGACCATGTGTAGCCCGGAAAACCCGTAAACCGGAAAACCGGGAAGGGGCGGCTTCGCCCACAACCGGCCTGGTCTGCTGGGTTACTGGGTTACTGGGCTACGGATCTACATTGATACCAATCTGTATCCTGTTTGCAGACCAGCAATACGGGCTTTGACCCGGAGAGGGGTATCGCCAGCCGCTTTTGGTGGAGAACCTCGTCGTTCATGACCTGGGAGATTCTTTGTGGAGTTTGCCGGCCATGGGCCTGGGCCCTGTACTGGGTCGGGAAGTTGTGCCAGGGTCTAAACAACGCGATGAAGCGGCTCTTTGCCTTTGAGCGCCCGTAACAAATTCTCGATGCACATCTCGCCCTGCCTGCGCTGGGCATCGACGGTGCGACCACCGAGATGGGCCGTGAGCACAACATTATCGAGTTCGAGGAGGGGGCTACCGGCTGGCGGTTCCTGATCAAATGCATCCAGGCCTGCAGCGGCAATTTGACCGGTACGCAAGGCCCAGACCAGAGCCTCCTCATCCACCAGGGCGCCGCGTGCGGTATTGATGAGGAGGGCGGTGGGTTTCATGGCCTTCAGTTCGGGAGCAGCGATCAAGGGATGATCGAGCATATCGGCCGCGGCGTGCAGCGTGACCACATCCGCCTGCGCCAGCAGCTCTGCCAGGGAGATAAAAGGAACGAAGTGCGCTTTGGCCCAGGTCTTGTCGGCATATGGATCACAGGCAACGACTTGCATGCCAAAAGCCTGCGCTCGCACACAGACAGCCCTGCCGATCCGCCCGAAACCGACAATTCCGAGCGTTTTTCCTTGCAATTCCATACCATAAAAGGCTTGCCAGCCCCCGCTAACTACATCGTTGTGGCTTTGCACAACACCCCGTGCCAGCGCCAGGAGCAGGGCCAGGGTCAAGTCAGCTACGGATTGATGATTAGTGCCGGGCGTGGCGCTGACAATGATGCCCTGAGCCTGTGCCGCGGCCATATCGATACTATCCAGGCCTACACCGTGTTTGGCGATGGTCTTGAGGCCAGGAGCGGCGTTGAGCACCTCGGCTGTGAGCTCATCGGTACCGGTGATTATCGCATCCATGCCGGGTAGCACTTCTAACAGCTCTTCCGCCCGGTAAGCGCGGCCCTGTCTGTTGGGGATAACCTCGCAGCCCGCGTGTTCGAGGCGCCTGATATGCTCCGGAAAGCGTTTGCCAAAGGAACGAGAGCCGATCAATACACGCCAATCTTGTTTCATCATCATACTTTCTCCTGGACTAACTTTCGTATTTCTGTAACTTCGGATGTCATATTGGGTACGCTATAGAGAGCGCCGCCAAAGGCGATGGCTGTCGTGCCGGCAGCAAGCAACTGCGGAATATGCTGTCGCTTGATGCTACCAGCCACCTGCAAGTCGAGCTCGACTCCGGCCTTTTTTGCGAGAGTGCAAACATCTTGTAAGCGAGGTAAAACAAGTGGATTGAACACTGCGCCGCGACTGCCTTCGCAGGTGACTCGTGAGAGCAAGAGAACAGTATCAACCTG
>JAADFV010000179.1 GCA_013152695.1 Chloroflexota bacterium
ACGTTTTCACATGTAAGAATGGCTGCGCTCACGACCCACTCCTATAGTCAGCGGCATCGCGAAGAGCATTGCCGATTAAATTGGAGGCGGCGACCGAGAGGAAAATAGCCCCGGCCGGTGCAATGAGCAACCATGGAGCCGTAGAAAAATATAACCTCGATGTGGACAACATTGCCCCCCACTCGGCGTGCGGAGGTTGTACACCGAGTCCCAAGAATGATAATCCTGCGATGCTAATGATGATACCGCCCAAATCGAGTGTTATGACAATGAGCATCTGGGCCAAAATGCCTGGTAAGATATGCCCTATAACCACGCGTATCCAGCGGTGCCCTGCCAACCTGTCGGCGACGATATCTTGGCGTTGGCGCGCAGCCAATGTGTAACTTCGCACCAGCCGCGCGTAGTATGCCCACCACGTCGATATCAGCGCCAGCAGGAGATTCTGAAACCCGACCCCCAAGACGCCTACGATCGCCAGAGCCAAGACCAGCGAGGGTAACGCCAACACCACATCCACGATACGCATCAATAAGATGTCAATACCACCGCCAATCATTCCGGCGATAATGCCAATCACCAGGGAGATGCTTAAGACGCTGGCCAACACAATCAGTGCTGCTCCCAGTGAACGCCGACCACCATCGAGTAATCGAGCCAGTTGATCGCGCCCGAACTGATCTGCGCCTAACCAATGTTTGGAGCTGGGAGGTGCTAATTTATCAGAAAGTTCGATTTTTTCCGGGGCATAAGGAACCAGAAATGGACCCATGAACACCGTAACCAGTACCAACACCGCCAACGCCAACCCGGCCCGCCCACTCTTCTGCCTAATAAATCGCCGGAAGAGGCTGCGTGGGACGACATTCGAGTGCGTTTCATGTCGCAAGCTTAAGGTTGAGCGAATGATACTCACAAGTTGCCCCCGCTGCGGACTCGGGGATCAAGCAACATGGTCATCACGTCCACGATTAAACTGGCTCCCACGTAGATCAATGTGTTAATGGCGACAAATCCCTGAATGACCGGCAAATCCCGCGCACTGATGGCCGATACCATGTAGCTTCCCAGCCCCGGCCAGGTGAAAACGACTTCGATGATGGCAGAACCGCCCAGCAGAGCCCCGATACCCACTCCAACTGCGGTCAAGAAAGGGAGCATGGCGTTGGGCAGAGCATAGCGCAGCAAGATTCGTGTTTTTGTTGCTCCACGGGCCCTGGCAACCAAAATGTAGTGGCTACTCAGCGACTCGAGCAAGCTCGCCCGCAGCAACTGCGTCCAACGAGCAGAGCGGGCCAGTGCCAGACATGCAGCAGGCAACCAGACCTGGCCGAATTCACCACTGGAAACAATCTTTCCCCAACCCATCTTCAGTACCACGACATATAGAACCAGGAGACCGGCCAGAAAAGAAGGCGTCGTGGCGCCTATCTGAGTGAAGAAGCGCACGATCTGATCGGGCCAACGTTCGTGGTAGGCCGCCCCCACCAGCGCTGCCGGGATAGAAAAGAGAAAGGACAGGGCCAAAGCAACGCCAGCCAACATTAGTGTAGCTGGGGCACGCTTTCGGAATTCTTCCAACACCGGCTTGCCTGACTGGTAGGAAACAGAAAGGTCACCCCGAACAGCCCGCCCCAGCCAGGATACAAATTGAAGCGGCAACGGCTGCTCCAGTCCCATCTCCGCCCGCGCAGCCTCGATCTCGGCCGGAAGGGGGTCTTCCACGCCTCGGGCCTGCAGCAAACGCAGGGCTGGATCTCCGGGCGTCAATGGCAGCAGCGCCCAGATCAACACACTGGCCCCCAAGACTGTGAGCAACGCTTGTCCAATGCGTAAACTAAAAACTTTCAGAGCTAATAAGGGCGAAAAACCGACTATTTGATTCATTGCTCGCAAGTTTGATATCACAACTGTCGTGGTTTCCTATCAGGCTGGCGTAAAAGGGTGTGTTGCATCATGCTGAACACAACACACCCTCCCGACGCATTAAAGGTTATTTAGTTGGTCGAGTCTCGTATGTGACATGAAGCCAATTGTGCGAAGGCAGATAGTCTCGATAAGCAGGTGAGACGACTGCGGGAAACAGCTTGTAACTAACAAAGAACTGATAAGCATTTTCCTCGATGATGTTATTTTGAATCTTCTTCAGTAATTCTGTACGCTCAACCGCGTCAAAAGTAACATTTAGCTCTTTGATAAACGCATCCAACTCCGAATCATGAATACCCCCATAATTACGGTCGCCGTCAGAGGCTATGTAGCGATGCAGTTGGGGGGCACCGCCACCACTAACAGAACCCGAGAAGGCAAGGCCAGCATTCCAGGGTGTCAAGTCTTTCTTCATCGTGTCGCTGATACCATCGACCGATTGTATCTCGACATCAAATCCAATTTCCCTGAGTTGTGATTGCATTGCAGTTGATATCGGTTCCAGATCGGGCTGCTGGGGATAGATGAGCAGTATGATTTTCAACGGCTGTCCGTCTTTTACCCGAATGCCATCGTCCCCCACAAGCCAACCCGCCTCATCCAGTAATTGATTGGCGAGAGCAGGATCAGTCTTCTGATTTTCAACTAACCAGGGGAATCCTGGTGGATAATAACCGGTAGCCACAGCATAAACACCGTCCAGCACCTCGTTGGCGATGGACGCATAATCAATGCCCAGACCGAATGCCCGACGCACTGCCACATCATCAAATGGCGACGTTTTCAGGTTCAACACCAATCGGACGCCCTCTCTGGTATTTGGTGCAGTTACAAAGAAGGCATCGCTCCGTCCCGCGACAATGCGCTTGGCCTCAGAAGGAACGTAAATGGCAATATCGGCTTCACCATTTTGTACAGCGAGAATGCGCGCTTGAGCATCGGGCACAAACTTTACGGTGACGCCCGGCAGAGGAGGCTCACCTTGCCAGTAGCCCTCATAGCGTTCCAATACCAGCGACTGATCATCCAACTCCACAACCTGATACGGGCCAGTGTAGAAACCAGCACCAGCCAGCTTCTCGTAATCTTCGCCTACAGCCTCGACAGCCTTCACATCGTAGACAGGGAAGACGCTTTCTGAAGCAAGGATGTTGGGGAGAGTTGGCGTTGGTGTTTGCGTTGTCAGAACCAGCTCATAGTCGCCCGTGACTTTGACCGAGGCTCCGGGCAAATTGGCCTGAGCAGACGGTGACAGTTCCAGTTGTCGATTCATCAGCGCAGCCAAAGCCTCTGCATCGAGGGACGCACCATTCTGGAAAGTCACTTCGGGGCGCAAGGTCATCCGCCAGTTGAGATCGTCTATCTGATCCAATGATTTGAGCACCCAGGGCTTGACAATAAAATCACGATCCCATTTCATGAGCAGTTCAGCGCATCCAAATTCTGAATACCAGAAGCCTTGTTTAATCGGATCGAGACTCTTGATTCTAAACGACGTAACGACGGTAAGTGGTGGAGTTTCAGGCTGAGTCGGTGCGGTCTCTGGTGTTGCGATGGGCTCCGCGGCAGGAGTTGAGGTTGCTGCGGGCGCTGCGGTTGAGTCGGGTAACTGTTGGGTGGCGGTTTGTCCGCCACAGGCACTTATCAGCATCAGGCTGAGCAGCAGTCCGAGCAACAATGAGACTTTTCGGAATTCAATTCTGTGTTTCATCTCGAGGATAATCTCCTACAATTGGTGGCTTTTTGAAGGCAAGGAAGGTATTTTGCATCCGACGCATCCGGCTGATGCGCCGCACACTCAACAGCGGTGAATCGTGAAAAACGTAAGAAAAAAGATGTATTTCCCAGGCAAATGAGTGCCTGCAGCTATCTGACGCATTAAATCATTTTGGACACCTCCGTAAAATTATGTTGAGATACTTGAAGATTTGCGACATACAGCACCTCCGATGCGAACGGCAAATGTTTCGTGTGCTGCTGGCAGGAATAAAAAAAAGCGGCACTCGCTGGAAACGAGGCCGCTGGCTGCATAGAGGATGGTCGCCGGAAATAAAAAGCCCGCCAAAAGCTGGCGGGGGGCGATGGTCGTGAAAATGATCTTTCCACACATGGGCCCCCTGTTCCACGAGGGGTGGTCATGACATGATGAAGGTGGGTGTTCGGGCTTTCTGTGATTTCAACAGATTACCGTTGCGGGCCAGCGCCGGACTTTCACCGGACTTCCCCCAGGCTGCACAGCGCATATTCATGGCTGCGCCCCTCATCAGGTTAGATGTATGCAATTGTGCTGGCGATGATAGCAGAAGATGCCCGCACCTGTCAAATAGAGAAGAGCGCCGCGCACTACGGGCAGAAACTCTTACTCAGCGGGGTCGGGGTTCGAGTCCCCGGCGGCTTATACCATGAAGTATAGCGGAGGCGCCGTGCGTCTGAGCGAATTTGCCCTCCAACCCAAAACGGAGATACAGTCTTAAACGGTCTTTTGCTTATCGAATCTCCATCCGGGTACCAGGAGGTCCTTTCCCTGTCGTCCGGCCAGGTCTCAAGAACTATCTTCGGAGCAGTGATGATGAATCCCTATTTTCTCGCCGATGCCCTGGTAACATACAGCTTGCTGGCCCTGAGTTTGCATGATGCTCGTAAGCGAGGCTGGCCCGTGGTCTGGCAGATGCTGGCGGGCGTGCTATTTGGGGTGATGTTAGAGTGGGCCACCATCCAGCAGTTGCACGCTTATCAATACGGGCAGTTTCCGATTATGCTGGGCGGAGAAGTGCCCCTGGCCATCGGCGCCGGTTGGGGTGTGATCATCTACGCCTCTCGGCTGTATGCCGAAGCTACATCGTTGCCGCGCTGGGCCAAGCCTTTGCTGGCAGCACTGTTGGCCCTTAATATCGATCTTTCCATGGATGCCATCGCCATTCGTCTGGGCATGTGGGATTGGGGTCGGGGGCTGAATTTTCAGTATTTCGGTGTGCCGTGGGCCAATTTCTGGGCCTGGTTCTGGGTAGTGGCTTTCTTTTCGGCGGGATTGCAGTGGTTCGCCGATGGCGACAACGCTCTGAGTCGATGGTTGGGGCCTGTCGCTGCGCTGGTGTTGGGCGTGGCGGGCGTGTTGCTGACTAACCATTTTATCGTTTCGATTGTACCGCGGCAGTGGTATGAAACGACCATCGCCCTGGTGATTGTGGGCGCCCTGGCGCTGGTGCTGGCATTACGCCCCCGACTTGTTTCCCTCCCCCTGCCCGCCGCCTCCAAATGGACACCCTGGGGATTTCATCTCTTCTTTTTGGCTGTAGGCGTCATCTCCGGCGTGATTTTCCAGCCTCCTGTCTTACTGGTTGTGAGTTTATCCATGGCGGCCACTGCTTGGTGGTTGCATCGGAGACCGGGAGATTAGGCGTCAGTTTCCGCTTTTCCTCCACTCCCAACGCTTTTTATCCACTCATATTCTCTCTTATTTTTCCCATTCCGTGATCTTGACAACGGGGAGCATTATAAACAGCCCTTCGCCGGGAGTTGAGTGAGGGCGACAACAGTAGATGCTCCGAATAACCCCCAAATGAAAAACGCATCCCGCATTGCAGGGTGCGTCCCCTGTTTTTGGTGGCGTGTGTTGGTCGCATCATGGATGCGG
>JAADFV010000180.1:0-5559 GCA_013152695.1 Chloroflexota bacterium
CCGCGTCCGCCGGCAAGCGTGGAGTCTAACCGACCGGAAGTGGAGCTCTACAGGCCTACGGCCGGAGGGCGGCCTGCGCTGTCCTCTTCGCTACGATTCGTACGTTGGTGAAGGCCAACCCAGAAGACGGAAAACAGCATCGACCGGTAGCTCTGGGAGTGTCTCGACAACGATATCCGCCCGCGTAAGCTTGTGCGCAGGGAGGGTGGTGGCCACGGCAATACACTTCATCCCCGCCCTTTTTGCTCCCTCCACCCCCACAGCAGCATCTTCGAACACGAGACAGTGCTCGGGCGGTGTCTCGATACGCCGGGCAGTCTCCAAAAAGACATCGGGTTCGGGCTTACCGGGCATGTCGATGCCAGAAACCATGGCGGCAAAGTAAGGCCGGATGCCCATGGCATCGATCAACGCCTCGATATTGGCTTGAGGTGCCGAAGAGGCGATTGCCTGACGATACCCTGCCTCTTGCAAATGCTGGAGCCAGGTGAGAACACCAGGCATAGGCCTGGCATCTTCCTGAATCAGTTGTAGGAACAGGGCTTCCTTGCGTTCACTAATCGCAGTATAGAGCTCGGGTTCAGGCACACGCCCCAAGAGCAAGCGAAGCAGGGCGGGGTTGTTCATGCCAAAAGTGCGGTCGAACAGAGGACGGGGAAACTCGATGCCGTGGTCCGACAACACCTCGATCCAGGAACGATAATGAAAGTCCGCCGTATCGATGAGCACCCCGTCCATATCCCAAATGACACCGTATTTCATTTAATCCATTCGCCGCCTGAGCATCGCATGCATCGAAACCGATAAAATCACGATCAGACCATAAATGAGCTTCGTCCAAAAACCGGTTAGTCCGATTGCCACAATGGCGGCCTCGATAGCACCGATGATGTAGCTGCCGAGAAACGTGCCTAAAATCGTGCCGATACCACCAAAAACGGAAGTGCCGCCCAAGAAAACCGAAGCGAGAGTCTGCAACAAATAGCCATCTCCCAAGGAAGGCCAGAAGAATGACACGGTCAAACTGGCCAACACCCCGGCAAAAGCCGAGGCCACACCGACCATGATAAATACCGCCAAACGGGTACGTCTGGTATTGACACCCATCAGTTCGGCGCTTTTGGCATTATCGCCGATGAGATAAATATGTGCCCCCAGACGGGTGCGGTTCAATATTATCCAGCTAATTGCCGTGGCCACGAGCATCCAGACAAACTGCATGGGAATGTAACCGAAGGCCTTTCCCACGAGAACTTCATAAAGAAAAGACTCCCGTGTTGCCACGAGGGTGTTACCTTTACCCCCTAAAAGCACGAGTACTGCTCCCCGCCAGAAAAACTGCGTACCGATAGTGGCAACCAAGGAGGGAATGCCAATGCCGACGACAATAATGCCGTTGATGAGACCGACAACGAACCCCGTTGCCAGGCTGGCGATAAAGGCGAGAGGAACGCTGCCTGTGAACTGAAAGGTAAAGGCAAAAGCTACCATCCCAATTGCCATGATAGCCGGGAACGAGAGGTCCATTTCGCCCGCAATAATCGCCATGGTCAGAGGCAGAGCGATGATGCCGAAGAAGGGCACTGTCGACATGAAGGCACGGTAGATCTGGGGGGATAGAAAAGTATTGGGGGCGAAGAAAATAAATACGGCCCAGAGTGCTAAAAATACACCGATGATGCCCAGCTGGGTGCCATTACTGCTGAGAAAGCGTCGTAGCCAGAGTCGTCGACTTACGCGAGGGCTTTCGCGATCAATGGCGATTTCTTGGTCTGTAGTGGTCATGGTGAAATAATCCTTACAGCGAGTAGAAGGAGATGATGTCAGTCGAAACGACCGGTTTCAGCGATTTTGTACATGCGATCCATCAATTCATCGAGGGTGATATCAGCCGTGCGGAATTCGCCAGCAACCCGACCTCGATCGAGAACAACAACACGATCGGCTACCGAATAGACATGAAAAATATTGTGATCGATAAAAATCGCTGATTTACCCGCATTTTTGATGCCACGAACGAACGCAATCAGTTTACGAGTCTCCTGCAGGGAAAGGCCCATGGTAGGTTCGTCCAAAATGATGATTTCCGCATCAAAATACAGGGCACGAACGATGGCAACACCCTGCTTCTCCCCACCCGAAAAAGTGCCAATCTTAGAATCGGGATCGACTGCGGTTGAGGTGAAGCCCATCGACTTTACCATCAAATTATGCGTCTCTTCCTTCATCCTTTTTACATCAAGCAATCCCCAACGATTCTGCAGCTCTCGTCCCAAAAAGATATTGCGCCAGAGCGATTGTAGCTCGGCCAGGGCACGTTCCTGATAGACCGTTTCGACACCGAGCTGGCGAGCCTTGGGCACAGAAAGCTTCTTGACCAGTTTACCATTGAAGTAGATTTCTCCTTCATCGGGCTGATAATAACCGGTAATGATTTTGATCAGCGTCGATTTCCCGGCGCCATTGTCACCGAGAAGGCCGACAACCTCATTCTGCCCAAGCTGAAAACTCACACTGCGCAGAGACTGCACTTCTCCAAAAGTCTTTGAGATATTCCTCAACTCAAGACGATAGTTGTTTTCCATAAATGAACTCCAGGGAGTCAAAAGAGAGGGCCAGACAGGGTGCAATGATTGTATCGTGGTCTGACCCTCAGAGCAAGTGATAAGTCCAGAAATTAGGTCCCTAAACTCATCACAATTGCGCGCTTAGCGGATTTGACGGTCGACCAAGTCTGCAAGCAAATCGATATTCTCTTTGCTGGCGAAACCAGCGCCGGTGTCGATATGCAGGCCGGTGAAAGCATAGTTGTGGGTCAAGCAAATCTGCAAAATGGGCAGATAACCTTGCAGCCACTGCTGTTGATCGATGACCAGATCCGTCCAGCCTCCGCGGATGGCGGCGACAGTTGCGGTGGAGAGATCGAAGCCGGCAGCATAGATGTCGTCGGGGCCAACGCCGGCTGCTTTGAGGTAGGTCTCCATGGTGGCGGTGAGAGCACCGTGATCGGTGACAACCAGTTTGACGTCAGGATGGGAGGAGACGTAGCCGACAAAGGTGGAGGTGCCGGCAGTAGCATCAGCGTTGGTGGCATCGTCGATCTCAAGATAGTCGACAACGAGGCCCGCTTCTTCCAGAGCATCGATGACGCCCTTGGTGCGTTGGCCGCGGCCGGCCTGAGCCAGCAAACCCCAAACCATGGCGCGATCACCCTCTTTCAGGCCAAAGCGGCGCACTGCTTCGGAGCCAAGAGCATGGCCGGCAGAGTAGAGCTCGGCACCCACATAGCCAAAGCCTCGGGTTTTGTACATGGCTTCGAGCTCAGGCAGAGTCGTGTTCTGGCTGGTAACGATGATCCCAGAAGCTTCAGCCTCGTCGACCACACTCTTGAAAGCGTCGTCGCCGGGATGGCCCATGATGGCGATGCCATCAGGTTTGGTGGCAGCAGCCTGGGCGAACTGGGTCACCATCTTCTCAGGATTCCAGTCGGACCAAACATATTCCACATTGGGGCCCAGGTCCTGGGCAGCAGCAACGGCGCCGTTATAGACGACTGTAGCGAAAGGCCCGCCCGGGGAGCCGCCAGGGAAGAAAACGATATTGGTACCCGCACACCATTTGCCTTCGGCGCCGGGGGCGGGGCCTGCGGTCTCAGCAGGGGCTTCGGTTGCCGCTTCTGCTGGCGCTTCGGTGGCGGCAGCTGGTGCTTGTGGGGCCGGAGCCGCACATGCTGCCAGGAGAATCAGGACCAGCAAGCCTGTCATCACAAGAAACAGTTTGTTCTTCTTCATGGTGTTCCCTCCAGGAATAAAAGGTGGATTGAGAAGAGTGGTTGGGACTGCGACAAAGGTAAGTAACAAATACGGTAACCATGCTGAGGCCATGGTGACATGGGTTCTAGGGCATAGGCGCCTCCTCAAAAAGTGTGTCAGTTGACTGGCTCGGTGTGGGCATCAATTCTGGTTGAAATAGAATCAGGTCCATTGGCTAATACGCTTGAGTAAATCCCGTTCTTCTTCCTCTGATTCTGTGGCAATCCAGAGAAAGAGTCCTTCGGGCTCCATCACCTCCATAAAATCATCCAGGTCCTCTTTGCTTAGATCTACGATGAGGGGACGCTGCGCCTGAATTTCTTTGATGAAAGGAACCCATTGCATGATGGGATAGTCGTCCCCCACACCCTGCACCCATTGGATGGCATGCACCTCGGGTACACTGAGGATGGTATCGAGATGCCGCGCCACCCCTTTGCCATCGAGATGGAAGATGTTGTGGGTCATGGATTTGACTTCTCGCTGCAGGATAGGCAGGCCGTATTCACGAAACATCTGCGGTGAGATCATGCTGGAAAAGTCGCAGCTGGGAATGTGCATGCGGCCAAAGGAAGGAATACCCATCCAGCTCACAGAAAGCTGGCCATGAGCTTTGAGAATGTTGTCGAAATGATTGTAAATAGTCTCGAAATCGGCAATGGAAAGTTCGGCGAGACGATGCGCTTCTTCGGGGCTATCGATCAGGTCAAGACAGAACTGCTGCGGTGAGCGCCAGGCCATGCAGCAGTCTAAGCCCGGATGTAAATCGGTATACCCCACCAGAAACTGCCCCTGGCAACGTTCCAGGGCGTGATAGGTCAACTCTTCAATCTTCTTGAGGTAGACATTGTCCCAGTCCAATTTCAGGTCATCCATATCCGACCACTGCCGCACCCGAGGTTCCGACCAGGAAGTGACCTCACCAAACGTCAGTTCGGCACCATAAAAAGCAGCATACACGTCGGGGCCCAGGTTGGGCCAGTAAACAGGGAAGGTCTCACCATAATGTTGCTTGCCAGTAATCGACTTGATGTACAAGTCCACCTGGAATTCGACATCAAACCACAGTGTTTTCCGCTCTTCTGGTGTCATGCCGGCCAATTGATCCTGCAAAATATCGATGAAACTGTTATGCGCCATAAAGCGGACAGGAGGACGGTCGATGATCGCACCCTCGAACCAGGCATAGACGCGCTGCATCGCCATGTCGAAGTGCGGCATGCCGGCGATGTCCATAGACCAGGAAGTGAGAGCTTGCGTCGTCATCTTATGTCGAATGGAGAGAGGTGTAGGGCGTGTTGTGGATGGTGTCGATCATGGCCCAAAAGTTCTCCAGAGGGGTATCCAGCTGCACATGATGGGTGGGTGCCAGGATCAGGCCGCCGCCACGGCCGATGCTGCGTAATCGTTCTAAAACCTCGTTGCGGACATCTGCGGGTGTGCCGAAAGGTAAGGTATGTTGCTCATCGATCGTGCCCCAAAAGCAGAGCTGCTCGCCGAACGCCTTGGCAATCTCGGCCGGATCCATGCTTGCGGGCTGGATGGGATTGAGCACATCCACACCGATTTCGATCAATTCGGGAATGACAGGCCAGACATTGCCATCCGTGTGGTAGGCGACTTTGAGGTCGGGATTGATGGCTTTGAGCTCGGCGATGAAATTTGCCATGCGCGGCTTGAGAAACTGCCGCCACATCGCCGGTGAGATGAGCATCTGCTGCTGAGAACCGATGTCGTCCCCTGTCCA
>JAADFV010000180.1:5677-10046 GCA_013152695.1 Chloroflexota bacterium
GCCCAGGCAGTCTCGAAGATGGTGGTGACCGTGACACCCACAATCCAGTACTCATCCTTGAATTCTGCTACCACACGCTTCGCGTCTTCGTACAGTTCAGGGCGGTTGGGATCAGGGGGCTGGTAGCGGCTGATGGCATCGTCATCGGCCAGAGGATGCTGTACCATTTCTGTGTAAAAACCGACGCCAAAGGGGGTTTCGTAGGGATGCGGCTCCCAGCCGACACCCCATTCATCCACATAGGGCTTATCATCCATGTAGTACGAGTTTGCCCAACCCACCGAGGTGAGCAGCATGTCTTCATCCAGGGCCCGTTCTAGTTCGTAGGTGTTTCCTCCACCATGGGGGTTATGATGGTGCTTGCCCTTGATGGCCATGTCGGCGCGCAGGCGATCGGCAAATTCAGGTGTAAAACTGACCTGTAAGGGACAGCGATCGGCTTCCTCATGGTTCAGAGCCATGGCGACACGGTCTCGATGCTTCATGTTATTGTCCGTACACATGTGTGTAGCGATGATGCAGCTTTGCCACATCTTCGGCGGGGATTTCCTCGGGTTGACCAATTTGCAGGGCCAGCCAGACGGTAGCCGCTGCATCTTCGACCATGACCGCCGATTTGATTGCCGCTTCGGCCGTGGCACCAATGGTGAAAACTCCGTGGTTCTTGAGCAAAACCGCCGAACAGTCACCAATCGCCTCCAGCACGACTTTGCCGATCTCCTCACCGCCTATCAAGGCAAAGCGTCCAACAGGAATGGGCCCGCCAAATTCATCGCCCATGGCAGTGAGGACGACAGGTATGGGCTTATTGACGGCGGCAAAGGCCGTGGCATAGCGCGAATGGGTGTGGACGACGCCATTGACATCGGGGCGATGGCGGTAAATGTAGAGATGGCTGGCCGTATCGGAGGAAGGCTTGAGCTCTCCTTCGACGATATTTCCCTGCAAATCGACAACGATCAGGTTGTGCGGTGCCAGGTCTTCATACTTCACACCGGAGGGCTTGATCACGACCAGGTTTGTGGCAGGATCGCGCGCACTCACATTCCCACCTGTCCAGGCAACAAGATTGTTTTTAGGGAGCTCGAGATGGAGCCTCCATACTTCCTCACGTAAGCGTTCCAGCATGGGAGGTTACTCCTGCTGAGCCTTGATCTTGGCCCTGAGTGCTTTCAGCCGTTTCATGACGTCATTTTCGCCACGGCCAAAGGTATCGTGCAGACGGACGTATTCGGCATAAAGCTGATCGTAGACAGCATGATGTTCGGGGACAGGCTCGTAATGCTCGTCACGCAGCCGTGCCATGTGTTGGCTGGCATGTTTGATGGAATCATAACCACCGGCAGCAGCGCCGGCGGCCACGGCACCGTGCATGGCCGAACCCAGGGCGCCGATCTGTTCTGCCTCGGCCACGTAAATCGGTAATCCTGTGACGTCCGCATAGATCTGCATCAAAAGCTTGTTGCGGTTGGGTAGGCCGCCGGTGGCGATAATTTCGTTTACGGCCACATCATTGACCATAAAGGTTTCGATGATGAGACGCGTGCCATAAGCCGTGGCCTCGATCAGAGCCCGGTACATGTCTTCCGGTTTCGTCGCCAGAGTCATACCTAGCATCAAGCCGGTAAGGTCCACATCCACAAGCACACTACGATTGCCGTTCCACCAGTCCAAAGCAAGAAGACCGCTTTCTCCCGGCTTTTGTGCGGCCGCCTTTGCCTCCAAATATTCATGAATACCGAGGCCGGCAGCTTCAGCAGCACGTTCGTAGGCAGCAGGAACGGCGTTTTCGACAAACCAGGCGAAGTGATCGCCCACACAGGACTGCCCTGCCTCAAAGCCGAAAAGACCGGCGATGATGCCATCCTCGACGACACCGCACATGCCCGGCACAGCTTTGTCTTCTTCAGCCAGCACCATGTGACAGTTGGAGGTGCCCATGATGATCACCATCCGCCCCGGCTCGGAGACGGTGGCGGCGGGTACGGCGACATGAGCGTCGACATTGGCCACGGCTACGGCAGTGCCGGGCTTCAGACCCGTCCATCGAGCTGCTTCCTCGCTCAGTCCCCCCGCCCTTGCCCCCAGCGGCAGTATTTCCCGCTTCATTTTCTCATCGACGATATGCTCCAAACGGGGGTCCAGGGCTCGGAAAAAGGCATCGGGGGGGAAACCCTCTCGTTTGCTCCACATCGCCTTGTAGCCGGCAGTGCAGGAATTCCGTGTCTCGACACCGGTAAGTTGCCAGACTACCCAATCCGCCGCTTCGATCAGGCGATCGGCAGCCTCGTACACTTCGGGCGCTTCGTTCAGAATCTGCCAGGCTTTGGGGAAGAACCATTCCGAGCTAATCTTGCCGCCATAACGGTCCAGCAACTCCCCAAAACCGGCGGCGCGGGCGCGAGCATTGAGCTCATTCGCCTCGGGCTGGGCGGCGTGATGCTTCCACAGCTTGACCCAGGCATGGGGGTTCTGCCGCCATTCGGGCAGGAAACAGAGGGGGGTGCCGTCGGCCTTGGTAGGCAGCATTGTACAAGCAGTGAAGTCGATACCGAGACCGATGACGTCGGCCGGGTCTACGCCACTCTGCCTGAGCACAGCGGGGATGGTCGTTTTGAAAACCTCGAGGTAGTCGGCGGGGTCTTGCAGGGCCCAGTCGGGTTCGAGGGAGATGTCTGTGTCAGGTAACTTTTCATCGATGACACCGTGGGCATAGGCATGGACGGCTGTTGCCAGCTCACGGCCGTGGCTGACATCAAAAATGGCAGCACGGCCTGATTCGGTACCGAAGTCTACACCAATCACATATTTTTCTTGTGCCATACGCTTATTTCACCTCCAAAATAGCAGGACGTTGATAAACTTGACCATTGATCTCGATACTTATGGTCGGCCAGCCGGCAACCTCGGTAAGGATCTCATTTTTCTCTTCCCCCACCAGGATCGTATCCTCAGACTTGGTTCCGGTGATGGAGGGATTCCAGGCGTAGGCCTGACCGGCGACGACTGTTTCCGACGAGGTTGGCGTAGCAACGAAGTCACGGGGATCGTAGCTGGCAGGACCGCCCTGGTGGTGCAGTCGCCATTCGTCAGCAAAGCCGGCACCGGCATAAGCCGCCTGCGCCTGGGCGAAGATACTGCCGAGTGAGGTGCCGGGGCGGGTAGCGGCAATGAAAGTGGCGTCGACAGCGGCCACGGCCTCCGCCTTCTCACGTAGTTCTGCCGGTAATGTGCCAAAATACACCAGGCGGGTGATGGAAGCGACCAGGCCTTGTTTGCGCCCGCACAAGACGAGCATGGCGTAGCGCTGTAGTTTTTTACCCGTCGGCAGAGGATGGCGGTAGTGGAAGATGCGTTCATCGCTGGCAATGAGGTTAACGATAGGTTGCGCGCCGCGGCGCTGCGTCTCGAAGGCCAGTCGCGCCGCGATTTCATATTCGCTCATACCGGGCTGGATGCTACGAATGGCCTCGTTCATGGCCTCGGCGCAAATACGCCCCAAGGTGCGGAAACGCTCGCCTTCGGCAGGGGTCAGTTGTGAGCGCAGACGGGCCAGCTCGGCGGAGACATCACTGGCACCGGGGAAGGCCACGTCAGCCCCCAGCTTTAACCCGGCTGTGAGCTGAACGAGAGCAGCATTCTCTTCCCACCAGGGCGCGGTATGAAATTCCCAGCCCTGTTCCTTGAGGCCTTCTTCCTCGGCCAGGCGAGGAGATTCGATGTTGTTGGCGAAGAGATGACGGCCGTGGGCTGAGATCAGGAGGGTAGCTTCGCCCAGAGTGGAGGCGGTGTTCACGTAGGAAGATTTGCCGCAGGTGACCCAGGCGAAGTTGCTTGCTTGCCGTAACAAGAGGGCATCAAGCCCGCGTTCCTGCAGGAATGCCTGAATACGCCTCTGCTTGGTTTCGAATTCGTTCATTGGTTAGGAGTGGGGAGTTGGGAGTAGGAAGTAAGGAGCAAGAAGTAGGAAGTAGAAATAGCATTTCGCGGCGACCGCGTGTCTTCTTGTTATTAGCCGCGATGGTAGTACGTGTCCCAGCCCAGATATTTGCTAAAGGCCTCGTAAATAGCATCGGCAGTCAAGGATAAGTTCATAGCCGTGTGGTGCTCGAAGCCATTTTCGCAAATAAACTGAAGGAGCTTTTGCAAATTGGGGATTTGGAACACGCCATAACCGCCAAAAGTCGTCAAGGGATCGTGCGTGAGCTCACCTTCGCCCACGTAGGCAACAATCTTGCCATTGAGATCATCGGTGGAAATGCGGGCGTACGTGAAAGGCTTGGCCTTTACGCGTCCCTGCAGGGTACCCCACGAGCTCTCGACATCGACGGTGCCGGAAAGAATATCATGGGTTTTCATCTGCAGAGGC
>JAADFV010000181.1 GCA_013152695.1 Chloroflexota bacterium
ACCTCCTGTCGTCACCAGATCAGCGACCTTAGCGGCCGTAAAGCTGTGCATCTTGCAGTAGCCCTGGCCGAGGCGCTGGAAGAAGAGATGGAGTAAGGAGCAAGAAGTAAGAAGCAAGGAGTAAGGAGTAAGAAGGCTGCTTGGCACGGAATGTAAAAATAAGAGACACAAAGGGGCAACATAAATGGCAAAATACACCTTTTTGTTGCCCCTTCGTGTCCCTTTCGGAGTTTATCGGCGGCCGTCAGGACTCGTCGATCTCAATGCTGTCGATAAAGTCGCCTTGTTCGATGGCAAAGAGAACATCTTCGCCGGCAATGATGCGGCCAAAGACACTGTGCTTACCATCGAGCCAGGGGGTAGCGACATGGGTGATGAAAAACTGGCTGCCGTTGGTGTTGGGGCCGGCATTGGCCATGCTCAGCACACCAGGGCCATCATGTTTGAGGTCGGGGTGAAATTCGTCGCGGAAGCGATAGCCAGGGCCGCCACGACCGGTACCGGTCGGATCGCCGCCCTGGACCATGAAGTCCTTGATGACGCGGTGGAAGGTAACGCCGTCGTAAAAACCTTCACGGGCGAGAAAGACAAAATTGTTGACGGTAAGTGGCACCTTGTCAGCATAAAGGCGTACGGTCATGTCGCCTTTGCTGGTTTTGATAGTAGCAGTGTATGTTTTCGAAGAGTCGATTTGTAGAGATGGAGGGGAAGTGTAACGAGCCATGTCAATTAGAGGGGGGGAGTGCAGAATGAGAGGGCGGAGATCGTTCGAACTCCGCCCTGAAGTGGGATACAGATTAAGCCGACATTGTCAGAGTGGGGGAATGTCCCCCGGGGGTAACGATGTCCGCCTTTCTTGCATTCTGAAAACCGGCGCTACCGCGTTTCGATATCGACACGGATTAGAGCTGTACCGGGTTCGGTGGCAGTTTCGGGATCGCGTAGTTGGATAGCCTGCAAAGCATCTGTGCCATCGATGACTTCGCCGAAGATGGTGTGACGATCATTGAGCCAGGGGGTCTCGGCCAAAGTAATGAAGAACTGGGCGCCATTCGTATCAAAGCCACGATTGGCCATGGCGAGAAGGCCGGCTCGATCGAACCGTAAATCATTGACGATTTCGTCAGCAAACTCATAACCAGGCGTGCCGGCACCGGAACCGGTGGGATCGCCACCCTGGACCATAAAATCGGCAATAACACGATGGAAGGTGGTGTTATCGTAAAAGCCGTTGAGCGCGAGGACGACGAAATTGTTTACTGTTACCGGCGTCTGTTTTTCGAACAAATCGATGGTGATATCGCCAACATCGGTACGCAGGATGGCGATATAATCCTTAGTTGTGTCGATCTGCATGGCGGGGGCAGTGTTGTAATAGGCATTGCGTTCCGCCGGTTCTACGTCATCCAGAGGACGTTGGCCTTCAGGAGGAAGGGTAGGAGCAAAGGGCGTGGGGGTCGGTGTAGGTTCGGGCAGGAGTGATTTATCACCTGTACTGATTTCCACACTCTCCAGAAGTGTACCAGGCTCACCCGTGGGCGCCGTAGGATCGACGATAACAAAGTTCTGTAACACATCCAGGCCTTCGATGACTTCGCCTATGGGGGTGAAACGCTCGGCCAGCCAGGGTGCCTCACTGAGGGTGAAGAAGAATTGACCGGCACCGCTAGCCCCTTGTTGGGCACTACCGAGCCAACCAGTGGCATTGAATACATCACTGTTGAGCTCTGATGGCATTGTATAGCCGGGGTTACCAGAACCATTATTGAGGGGATCGCCACCTACCGCGACCAGGTCTTGCAAAACCTGGTAGAAGCGGGTACCGTCGTAGTAGCCAGCATTGGCCAAAGCAACAAAATTGGCGACATTCTGCGGAGCAAGATCAGGACGGAGTTCGACTTTGATGTCTCCAACTTCGGTCTTGAAGGTGGCAAAGTAGATGGTGCCTTCGTCGAGAGTGGTTGTAGGGGCCGTGTTCCAGTAGCCGACGCGTTCCGCCGGGTCCATCTTGCTCATGAAACGCTCAGTAGCCGTGGGATCGGGCGCGAAGGGGGTGGGTTCGGGTGTGGCCGTCGGCAGTTTTGAAACAGTTGCTTCACTGATTTCGACGGTATAAAGGGTGTCGCCCGGAAAATCAGGGTTTTCCTGCGGATCGCGAAGGGTCAGCTGGCTCAGTACATCTTGACCAGAGATGACTTCGCCGAAGATGGTATGGCGACCATCGAGCCAGGGCGTGGGAGCAAAGGTGAAAAAGAACTGGCTGCCATTGGTGTTGGGGCCAGCATTGGCCATAGCCAGCAGGCCAGGTCGATCAAAGCGCATGTTGGGATCAATTTCGTCGGGGAAAGTGTAACCGGGCCCGCCTGTCCCTGTGCCTGTAGGATCGCCTCCCTGAGCCATGAATCCATCGAGAACGCGATGAAAGGTGGTATTGTCGTAGAAGCCTTGTTTGGCCAGGAAGATGAAGTTGTTGACGGTATTGGGAGCCTTATCAGCAAAAAGTTCCACGACGATGTCACCTTTTTCGGTCTTGAAGGTGGCATTGTAGATGGTGTTGGGGTCAATGGTGAGGGGAGGAGGAGCATCCCAGGATTGAATAGCGGGGTGTCCTTCGGGAAGTTGGGGAGTGGCCGGCGCGGTTGTCGCCTCTGGGGCGGGAGTGTCTGTGGCCGCGGGAGTCGATGCCGGGGAGCAGGCGCCCAAGGCAAAGGCAAGTAAGACAAACAGGGTGAGGGTGAAAAGGATGCGTAGTGTTTTCAAGATATTTTCCGCTGGGAGTGAGGGTGAAATAAACAGTTCAAAGGGGATTGCTTTGCGGTTGGAAGTGTTTTTCGAGCCAATAAATGAAATAGATACAAGTACAGGTGAGGATGGTGGCAATAGCAACACCTTCGTAGAGTGTGGCTTGCGTGACGAAGATAGCTATCATACCAAAGATACCACCCAGGAGATAAATGGAGAGGACTGCCTCGCGCCTGGTGGCGCCCATGGCCACAAGGCGGTGGGAGAGATGATCACGGCCGGGGGTGGTAAATGGGTTGTGTCCTCGCCGTAAACGGGAAACGATCACCAAACTGGTATCGAAGATAGGTACGCCTAAGACCAAAACGGGAATCATCCAGGTCACCGTGGGCACGTTGGCGGGGAAACGGAGTTTGATGCCGATGGCAGCGAGGACGAATCCCAAAAAAAGACTACCGGTATCGCCCATGAAAATGCTGGCCGGGTTGAAATTATAAGCGAGGAAGCCGATACAGGCACCGAGCATGGCGGCGGCCAGGGCTCCTACAAGATATTGGCCTGAAAGGGCGGCGAGCAGGACAAAGAAGGCACTGGCTATGGCCGCCACACCGGCAGAAAGCCCATCCATGTTATCAAGAAAGTTGACGGCGTTGGTAATGAACAGTACCCAGAGAAGGGTTAAGAGGATGTTCAGCGCCTGGTTACGGAATATGCTAATCTGAACCCCGGTAATAATGAGGGCAATGGCAGGGAGGAGCTGGCCGATGAGCTTGAGTATAGCCCGCAAAGCTACCCGATCATCCCAAAGACCCAAAAAGGAGATGAAAGTGGCGCCGATGAAAATGCCGATCACCTGATGCACATAAAATCGGTCCCCCAACAAAATCAAAGCGAGGATTACCGCAGCATAGATGGCCAGCCCCCCTAACAAAGGCGTGGGGTTAGTGTGGGTTTTACGTTGGCTGGGTCGATCCACCATATCGGTGCGAAAGGCCAAACGCCGGGCCAGGGGGGTAACACCCAAAGCCAGGGTAAGCGCAGCCGCAAAGATAAGGATGACCTGTACAAGCATGACTCAACTGCCGCCTAATTGCTGCTGAATTTGTTGAATGAGACCGTCGATGCCAGCCTGATTCTGCTCGGGAAGCAGACTTTTAGCTTGTTGGGCGTAGCTAAGTGCCTTCTGGAGCTCGCCTTGTTGCTGGTAAAGAATGGCCAGATTTTGCAAAGCACTGACGTTGTTGGGGGCAATAGCAAGGACATCGAGATTGGCAGCAATGGCTTCGTCAGTGCGTCCCAATTGGGCGAGGGCAAAGCCACGACCACTGTAGCCACGTACATCTTTGGGGCTCAGTTCAGTGGCGCGGGTGTAGTCCTCTAGCGCTGCTTCCCAGTTTTTCTGGCTGCTTTCAAGCTGCGCCAGGCGCAAGTAAGTATCGGCATAGCCCGGATCGAGCTGCAAGGAGTGGGCGAAACGCTCACGCGCCTTGTCGATTTCTCCCAGTTCTACGAATACAGAGCCCCATTCATTTTGTAGGTGCGCCACATTGGGACTAAGTTGTGTGGCCTGGGCATAAGCAGCAGATGCTTTTTCGAGCCAGGCCCGGCGTTGCTCAGGATCTGAAGCTGAGCTGGCGCGGGTGGCGTAGTAACGGGCGAGATTAGCACTGTGGTCGGTGTTCAGAGGATTGAGATCACGAGCATGGATGAGTACTTTTTCTGCCCGATCAAAAAGTGCCTGCTTTTTAAGGGGGTCTTTCTCGGCCCGCGCTTTTTCGAGTAATGCCCGGCCGCGGAAAAGTTCATAATAGTCTTCATAAGGCACCAGCGAGGTGGCTTGATCGTAAAAGTTGAGCGATGCATCCCAGTTGCGTTGAGCATCGGTACTTTGCCCTAATTTGAAGTAAATATCAGCCCTGACAAGATTCAAGTTAATCGGTACGAGAAAATAAAAGAGGGGAATAAGTACGAGGGTGGCAGCCCAACGGCCAGGCTGTCCCGGCCGAGTCCATGGAACCGGCTGTTTTGATTGCGTCCAATACAATCCTACAATAAGGGCGATCAAGACAAGGAAAAGCCACACCCAAAAAGCGCTAATATGGCCAGCAACGTGATCAGCACGCAGAGAGAGAGGCATCGAGGAGGAGAGGGGAAGTAAACGCGCTGCCTGGTAAAGTCCATAAAACAGCCAGACACTCAAGGGGACGGCTGCATAAACCAAAAGGGCTGAAGTGACGCTTTCGCTGCGGTCCTGAGATTTCCAACTTTCACCCACGGCCAATACGCTCCCCACCACCCAGGTGAACATGACCAGCCACAAGGCTCCAGGGCCGGCAACACTGCGGCCTGCACGTAAGTGGGTTGTCCAGGAACGAATAAATACGGTCAACGTATCTTGTAAACCGGATTGGTTGGAAACATAATCGAAATCGATCACTAAAAGAATGAGGGCGGTTATGAGGGCAAAGGGCAGAATACGTCGCCACAAGGAAGGACCGCTCGCTGCTCGGGAGCGGACACGGCTGCTTTTGCTACTCTTGCTGCGACGCCGCCCCTTGCGGGCGTGGGTGACGGGGGGGCGAGGTGCTGCTGCCGCTGCGACGGCACCGAATTCAATCTGGCCGCTGCCAATCACGGCTAGAGCAGCAAGGAGGACGTAGAAATAAGTGCGGGTGGAAGCAATGGCGATACCAAAGTGAATTTCGATAAAATGAGCGACAATGGTGGAAAGAATGGCGATGATCAGAAGCTGTCTACGATCCAATTCCTGAATACTGACCGTACCGCGGATAGCAGCAAAGGTGA
>JAADFV010000182.1 GCA_013152695.1 Chloroflexota bacterium
CATCGGTGTGCAAATGCTCATGGCATCTGTTTCGATAAGGGAACGCTGATGACGCAGATTGAAGGGATGACGCTGATCTGAAAAAGGGAACAAGGTGATAAGGATAAAAGGAAAAAGGGGGGCGGCTCCTTTTGTAAACCGGTAAACCAGAAAACCGGGACTTGACGCCCTGGTTTACGGGTTTACCGATTTCTTGGTCTACTGTTTCATGAGACAACTCGTCATGTTTCACGAACCTGATAACCCACAGCGACGTTGTTGCCTATTTTCATCGGTATCAGCGGGCCGCCGCCCATGTTGCCTGGTCTGCCAATATTTTCCTGGCTTCGAGGGCCTGATAGGCGTCGAGCTTTCCCATGAACTCGACGCCATCAAAGCCCAGGGCACGCAGCCGTACGGCGAGGTCGGCCAGGGGGTCTCCATAAATTCAGGTGCACACAGCAAAGTTGTGTCTCAATGTGCCATCCATTATCGAATCAACTTACAATAAGGCAGGCGATATCAGTCATATTGAGGACATTTCGGGCGACGCTTCCGAGCAGACCCCCGCGCGGGCCTAGCCCACGATGTCCCAGGACAATCAGTGACACTGCCTGTTCGTCGGCGTACTCGACAATTTTGGAAGCGGGATCGCCGACAACAAACAAGGCGTTGGCGGCCTGAAGGTTGGCCTTTGCCAGCTTGTCCTTGGCATCTTCGAGAATGATCTCGGCCGAATCTTGCATGATTTCCATGCGTGATTCCTGTACTTCTCCCGCCTCGATCATTTCGATGATTTCTTTGGGTAAGGCCCAATTACGTATGACATGAAGGAGATGGATCTCGCTGCCATGGATCGGCGCCAGTTCAATCACTGCTTCGAGGGCATGTGATGAGTAGGAGGAACCATCAAGGGTCAATAAAATTTTCTCGAACATGAATACACTCCAGTGTCAAATGTGAGGGTGGCAGGAGAGTGCGGGGGCGAGGGGAAGGGCAGGGCAGGGAAAAGCCGGAACGATCTTATGCCGCGGCTGCAGCCGTTTCTTCTTCGTTGGTAACTTTGGCGAGTTCGTGACTCAACTGCTCGAGTTCAGCGCCTCCCGACATCATGGAGATCATTTCCTCACGTGAGAGTTCGGCTTTGGTCCAGATACCCAATTGCCGGCCCCGTTTGAGAATGGTAAAGCGATCGCCAACCGGATAGGCGTGGTGGGGGTTGTGAGTGATGAAGATAACGCCAAGACCGCGTGCACGAGCCTGGGCGATGTAGCGCAATACTGTTCCTGCTTGTTTGACGCCCAATGCCGCTGTGGGCTCGTCGAGAATCAAAACTTTGGCACCAAAATAGACGGCACGAGCAATGGCAACAGATTGGCGCTCACCACCTGACAGTGTTCCTACGGGCTGTGCCGGGTCGCGAATATCGATACCCATTTTGTAGAGTTCTTCCCGTACCGTGCGATTGGCAAAGGTATGATCAAAGCGCTTGAGCAGCCCGCGGCCACGGGTGGGCTCGGAACCGAGGAAGAAGTTACGGGAGACACTCATCAAGGGAATCATAGCCAGGTCCTGATATACGGTGGCAATACCCCGGTCCAAAGCGTCGCGCGGTGAATTGAAGCGTACTTCTTCGCCTTCGACGAACAATTGTCCTTCATTTTGCTGGTGGACCCCGGCAAATATTTTGATCAAAGTTGATTTGCCGGCACCATTGTCACCCAGCAGGCACATGACTTCGCCTGCATGAATTTTGATGTTGATATCTTTGAGGGCAATGATGTTACCAAAATATTTGGAACCGTGACGAAGTTCCAGGAGAGGAGTTTTTCCATTTGTACTCATCGTCGTGTCTCCGCTGCCTTTTGGCGAATATAGTTATTGATTAAAACAGCAATCAGGAGCATAAAGCCCATGAAAACCTGGAACCAATCGGCGTCGACGCCGGCAAAAACGATGCCCTGTTTGACGATTCCGAAGATGAGGGCGCCAAAAGCAGCCCCAACGACAGAGCCATAGCCGCCCGTAAGCAAGTTACCGCCAATCACAGCAGCGATGATGGCCTCGAATTCACTGCCGGTACCGCGGAGGGTGTCAGAGCCTGTGAAGGTGACGGCCTGGATAGTTGCCAGAAGCCAGGCTGAAGCTGCGGTCATCATGAAGAGGATGATCTTGACACGGCGTACAGGCACGCCGACTTGCCGGGCTGCAACTTGAGAACCACCCACACCGAAGATCCAGTTACCAAAATGGGTTTGCCTTAACAGATAAGCGCCCAGCACAACCAGGATCAGCCACCAAAAAATCGATACAGCAAATTTGGCATTGCCGATGAGGAGATCGCTGGAAAAGATGGCTTTGGCCGAGTTGTAGCCGACGGTATCGGCCAAGCCGCCGATTTGGGTACGCCCTGTGAGCAAACGGGTCACACCGATGGTAAATCCCCGAAAGATGAATAAGGTAGCGAGGGTGATGATGAAGGAGGGAAGCTTGGTACGCATCACCATCCAGCCGTTAAAGTAGCCGATGGCCAGCGCCAATACCAAGGCAGCACCAATAGCGCCCCATAAGGGCCAACCAAATTGGACAGAAAGAACAGTAATCGTCATGCCGGCGGCACCAACAATGGAACCAATGGAAAGATCAAATTCTCCGCCGATCATCAACAAAGCAACTGTTACCGAGAGAATACCCAATTCTGCCGCTACTTCCAGATAGGTAGCAGCACCTTTTAGAGAAAGAAAACCCCTCTCACCAGCGACAATCGCAAAGAAAATCCACACAACAATGGTACCGGTTACGGCGCCAAGTTCCGGTCGAGTCAAGAGTCGTGTCACAAAACTGCGTTCAACAAGGCGTTCATCTTGTGACGGAGGAGCAGTTGTTGCTGTCATTGTGCGCACTCCCAAAATAGTGGCCAGAGTCGCCTTGCTAACGACTCTGGCCATGAAGAATGAAGCGGTTTAGCGGGTGCCGGCCTTGGAAAGTTCGATAATCTGGGCGGCATTATCCTTGGTGACGAAGCCGGGGCCTGTGAGAATGACTTTGCTACCCGGTGTATTCAGGTTATCCTTGTAAAGGGTGAGGAATACGATGGGCAGGTAGCCCTGCATGTACTGCTGCTGGTCGATGGCAAAGAGCATGTCGCCATCACGAACAGCTTCGAGCACCTCGGGTGAGAGATCGAAGGTAGCCAGCTTGATCTTACCCAGGAGGCCTTCCTCGCGCAGTCCCTTCAGGGCAGGGGTGGCGCCGGTCGGGCCCAGTGTGAGCACGCCATCGACATCAGGATCGCTCGTGAGGGCAGCAATGATGCGCTGTTGTGCCTGAGTAGGATTGGCCAGCTCGACAGCCACAACACTTGATTCGATGCCCTTTTCGGCCAAAGCATCGGCGAAGCCCTGGCAGCGCAGGTCCAAAGCAACATTACCAACTTCCTGGTTGACACAGATGGCTTTGTGGATGCCCGCCTCGGCCATGCGCTTACCACCACCATAGCCAGCCTCGTATTCTGTCTGGCCCACATGGGCGATGACACCCAGGCTTTCGGCCACATCACTACCCGAGTTCATCGAGAAGACGGGAATGCCGGCGGCAACAGCCGCTTTAATGGAGGGGCCCAAAGCATCGGGATCGGGAATCGAGACGACGAGACCGTCGGGATTGGAGGCAACAGCGGCATCAATGAGCTGGGCCATTTCCACCATATCGAATGTACCTGGAGCCTGGTACTCGACCTTGACTCCCATGTCCTTGGCCGCCTGGTCAACACCACGTTTTACGACTGACCAGAAGGGATCTGATGCCTGACCGTGGGAGACAACAACGAAACGATAACCTCTTTCTCCTTCGGCGGCGGGAGCAGCGCCGCTAGCTTCTGTCGGTGCCTGTGTGGCGGCTTGTTCTGGGGCAGCAGGCTGTTGGGGGGCGCAGGCCGCCAGCGCGACAAGGGCTAGAGTCAATACAGCAATGGCAATCAAAAGGTTCTTGCGAGACATGTGATCCTCCATTCGGATGATAAAGAAAGGGTTTAACTGGGATTGATATTTAAAATGTTCTGATTATGTCATAGACCTCCTTTCTGTTTGTGGGGTGTCGGCACACTTGTAGGAAAGCGCCGAACATTGAGTTGTTAAACAGGCAAACAAAACACGTCCATGCGGGTGTATTAACGTTATATTTATTCTTTATCCCATGGTCGTGCTGTTTGGCGAATGATAAGCTCGCAAGGAAATATACGATCTTTGGTCTCTTTACCATCAATCAGTTGTAGAATCATTTCCATTGCGGCGTAACCCATGGCTTCTCGTGGTTGGCGTACAGACGTTAGTGGCGGGGTCACGAATTCTGTGAGGAAGACATCATCGAAGCCGACAAGGCTGAGCTGAGAAGGGATATCGACATTGTGCTGCCTTGCTGCCATCATCACACCTATGGCTGTCATATCATTATAGGTTAGGATAGCCGAAGGCTGCACTTTTATCAATTGCTCGAATCCTTCACGTCCCGCTTCGATGTCGTTAGGGGCAGATGGGGTCGTGATGAGCTCAGAATCAGGGACAAGGTGAGCGGCCCGTAATGCCTGACAGTAGCCCTGAAAACGTCGCTGTGAGGAGTAAGGACGACGCTCGGAACCGATATAGCCGATACGTGTATGCCCCAACCTGAGCAGATATTGCACAGCTTGGCGTGCTCCCCCAATCTCATCAGAAGCCACAGAGTGAATATAATCCCCTTCGCCCTGGTTATTGATAAGCACAACCGGCACGTGAATATCATCGAGATAAGTACTGTATAATTCTCCCAGGCGAGAAGCGGTCACGATGATGGCATCGACACGGCGTTGTCGAAATGTGTTGACGACGGTTAATTCTCGCTCAGGGTTACTGTGCGAAGAGCTCAGAAAAACGCTGTAACCGGCATCGAGGGCCGCTTGTTCGATACCAGCGACAATGTCAGAGACAAAAGGATCGGCAATGGTGGTAACAACAACGCCAATGGTGTGGGTGCGACCCATAACGAGACTTCGTGCCTGGGCATCAGGGGCATAGCCCATTTCTTCTGCCAATTTCAGGATACGGTCTCGCGTGCTTGCTCGCATCCGCCCCCGATCATGCAGAGCGCGGCTTACTGTGGAATGGCTAACACCGGCAGCAGCAGCAATATCTTTGATGGATACCCTTTTACTCATACGGACCCCTCAACCTTTGAGGGAAAGACCATTATTTTGGCCGTGTGAGTGAAAAAGCAGGACTGTGCAGGTCTAAGCCCCGGTGATCGTGCGCAATTCTGCATAATCATTAACCTGTTGATTGCTTGATAGGTGACTTGTCAAGAACAAGAGAGTGAAAACGGATGTTTTTGTGTTGGAATCCCGTAAGATGAAGTGGGCAAACGTGTGCTCGCCGGGTGAGTACCAGTATAGCAAGAGCAAAAAGGCTTGTCAAGAGGGAAAAATATTTTCTGCGCACAGACCATCCGTAACCCGGAAAACCTGTAAACCGGAAAACCGGGAAAAGACGGCGCCGCCTCCAACCGGCCTGGTTTTCTGGGTTACTGGTTTACAGGGTTACTGTGCTGCGGGTCTACATTGATACCAAACTGTGTCCCATTTACGGAGCAGAAACATTCTCTTCCTCTGATACCTTGGCGTGAAGCGTGTTCTGGCGTTACAATAATGCCCGTTACCAAAATGCATGGAGGATCTTAATACGATGCATCTTTTCAAACCTACCGTTTCTCGCCATTGGCTTTTTGCCCTTGCTGGTTTTATGTGGTCTGCTGTGGGCCTGATGTTGCTCTGGCGGGCCGGCAACTGGTTGTCGGTGATGTCGCCCCTCTGGGCGGGAGGCATTGCTCTTGCCGGTGTTTTTCTTGCCCTGGCTGTTTATTATTTTATGTTTACCAAAACTGTAACGAAGAATATCCGCCGTCTCTACACTTTACCCGAGCATGTCTGTCTTTTTGCCTTCAATTCTCCCAAAGGTTACGTTCTCGTCTTTTTCATGATTGCTTTGGGGATCACTCTACGACACTCATCCCTTCACCGGGGCATACTCGCCCTAGTTTACGTTGCCATGGGAGGGGCTTTGCTACTGGCCAGCTTCCATTTTTATCGACATATAGGGCAGAACCAGCTGCAAGTGCAGATCTATGAGCAAGAGGAGAATTGAAGCATATTCATTCTTCACTGTTTTGACATCTCGATTGTCCTGCTTCGATATGCCGTAGGGTAGGCAACATCGCCTCTCGCGGCACAAAGTTTGTATTTTGGCCGACACCCAAGGAGACCTCTCTATGCCGGTACAAGTACCCCCACCTTTCAAAAACGCTGCTCCGCTCACGCGGGCTCCGGAGCTTAATTCTGCCCATATTGGCGCGCTCAAGTCTTACTGGCTGATTAGCATTCAGGATATTTTGGCCTGGGCAGAGGTGCCGGGAGGACGAGAGCATCTCCGGACTTTACTGCAGTTTCCTGAAGCAAAGTTGGATGAGTTACTCCGCCGGCTGGCGGCAATGGTGAGCTTGCGCGGCCCCGAAGCTGCCCGCGAAGAGGAGGCCATGCGTGCCGATTATCAGAGCGGGGCACTTGAGCCCCCTCCCACAGAGCGGGATGAAAAAAAGTATGTCAGAATTCCTCTGGCAGAAGAATTACCCTCCTTTGTGAACTATGTCGAGCAGTTACCTCCTGCACGGAATCAGGGGGGGCGTAGCACCTGTGTTGCTCATGCCGCCGCAGCCGTTCGGGAACAACTCGAAATCGCAGCCGGGCTCGCCCATCCTCGCGAATTCGATCTGTCAGAACAACTGATTTATTGGTGGTGCAAGCAAAAAGACAATCTTCCCCAAGTAAGTGGCACTTACCCTCATTTGGGCATGGCCTGTCTGGCCGAATTGGGAACTGCTCCTGAGGCCGATTGGCCCTATAATGCCCGGCCGCGGCTGGGTGACGAGGCACAAGGACCTCCTCCACCCGCTGCCCTTGCCGACGCCTGGCGTTATCGTGTCAAACGCATCCTACCACTTCATCCCAACAAGATAGAAGACATCAAGGCGGCCTTGGCCAGTGGCAAGGCTGTCATGATCTCGATCCCCATCTTCTTATCCTGGTATCAGAATCGAGTCACGCGTCGTTATGGGAAAATAAACATGCCCCTACCGGATGAACATCCCGAGGGCGCCCATGCGATCGTCGTCGTTGGTTATGTGGATGACGATGAGGCGCCTGGGGGTGGCTACTTCCTCATCCGCAATTCCTGGTCACCATGGGGATTTGATAGCGCCCTCGCCAGTGGGCATGGCGTAATCCCCTATGCCTTTATTGAGAAACATAATCAGGTGGCGATAACGGCTGAACGCGCCCCTGTGGCCGATGTTTACCTCCGGGCTCATGACAGTGATACCGGTGATCTCCCTCGTTCCATTGATCGTTACAACAGTCCCGATATTTGGGTGAGACAGAGCCGGGACAATGAGGAAGGGCACCAAGCGGCTTTGGCCCACACCAACAACTGGATTTATGTGCGGGCCTGGAATCGAGGGCCTGCCGTAGCAAGGCAGGTCAAAGCGGATGTTTTCGTAACCCGAGCGACAACCTCCCTTTTCCCGCAAAACTGGCAACATCTTGGGGAAGTCACCTTTTCTGATATCGAGCCTGGCGATTCACAGCTAGCGGAGCTTGCCTGGCAACCAGAAGCATCCGGGCCTTATGCCTTTTTCGTCCGTCTTCATTCGCCTGACGATCCGGTGACCTATCCCTGGGCCGTAGCCAACGATAATAACCTGGCCCAGAAGAATCTCGTGCATGTGCGAGTGCGGCCTGGTGAGAGTGCCACTGTTGCTTTCCCCTTACTCGCAACTCCCGATGAACAGACCGCCATGGTTCTGGAGGTAGATCGCAAACAATTCCAGCGCGGCCGTGTCCATTTAGACTATCAGGGCACGGCGCAACGCCATAATGCTACGCATCTTCGTGATGACGAAGCACAATGGCTGAGTCTGGCTCAGAGCGCGACGGTTTCACAGGAGGTGAAATTAACGATTACAGCCGATGAAGACGCCACAGCAAAGGACAGTGCTAACATTATCGTACGGCAACGGTACGGAGATTGGTTTGTAGGGCGTATGATTGTCGCCATTCAGATTGAAGCCTGAAATGTAGTTTAATCTTGTTTTTCATCGCCCAGGAGCCGTCGTTTTAGGCTTTGGGCCTGGTTCTGCATTTCATAATTGAGAATGAACCACATACCTTTCCATGTATCGAGTTTGAGAAACTCCTCAGGTGGGGTATCGGCCAGAGTTTCTTTGAGATCGGCCAGAGTACTCAGCCCGGGCACATGCGATAGGCGAGCGCTGAGTCCGTCCCGCACCTCTCCTGCTTCCTGCTGGATGAGATAATTCAGGGTGAACCACATTCCTTTCCATGTTTCTGGGTTCAAAAATTCTTCGGGTGGTGTCGATTCCAACATTTCCTGCAAATCTTTAATAGCACCGAGCCGCATCTCCGGCGTAAAGCGATCCAGATTGGATTTGAGCAGGCTTTTAAGACCTTGGAGTGAGAAGTCAGGAGGGGTATAGCTTGGCACTTTGGCCTGAAGCTCAGCCGCCAATTCGTTGAGCTCGGCCACAAGCGCTTGCAGCTCAGCCTGGGGCACGGCTTGGTGTTTATCTTGCGTTAGTGCCTGTGCTTGCTGAATCCAATCTTCGTAATTGGGGCGCCTCCATTCCGGCGCTTGCACGATCTCAGCCAAGACTTCTGGCTCGCTTTGGGCCAGGTCTGCCAGGGTTTCGATACCGGCTTCGGCCAAAACTTGTGCTGTTTTGGGGCCAATACCCCTGATTTTTTGCAGTTCTTCCACGATTGTGCTCCTGCGTTTGAAATAAGAAAAGAGACAAGGCGCGGTCTGCACCTCTCATGAGAAGACCGCCTGGAATTATGTATACCATAAAGTTAGCAAAGGCACAACCGTTTAAGCTCCAGAGGGTACTTTTGATTGGGGTTCAGGGCAAATGTGTGGGAAGAAGAGGGGGATCTAGCTTTTTGAGAGGTATTCCTGTGGGAAAAAGATTGCGCCAAGATAAAGGGAGGGCGAAAAAGTGGTGTTTTGGGCAATTTTTCTGAGCTAACTACCCATATTTTCGCCTTGTATCTCTGCATTCTTTTCAGGACAGCCCACCATCTATCAGTTTTGGCGTTTCAATGGTTGGTGAAGGGCGACAATGATGGCCAATATGGCAAGAAAGGCGTAAATGACGCTCGCACCGACAAAAACACCACGGTATCCAACCCAAACGGCAAGACTGGCCGAAATCAATGGAGCTACGGTGCGCGCCGCTGCCCGTACGCTATTATCGAGGCCATAGGTCGCACCCTGATTGGCTTGAGGTGACCATTCATTCAGCAATGCGGCTATTGATGGCACCAATCCCCCTACCGCAACGCCGCTCAACCCTTGCAGCACAATCAACTGCCAGGGCGCTGTGACTAAAGTCTGGGGTATATACAGCAAAGCTGCAGCAACGGCCGAAGCTACCATCACACGGTGGTGGCCCACACGATCACCTACGCGTCCCCAATAGATGGCACTAATCGCACTGGTGAATGCCGATGTCCCGATAATGATACCCGTCAAGGAGGCTGAACCTGCTTCCTGTCCCTGATTGAGCATGATGACAAAAAACGCGAGAATCGGAGCCAGCATACTGCGCCCCAATCCATTCAAAAATCCCAAGCCGTACAAGCCGATCATGCCGGGCGTCCGTAAAAGGTGCTTGTAGCCGGCAAGAAAACTGACACGATGAGCCCTATCAGGGGGATGGAAATCTTCGTGCACAAAAAATATTACCGCTAATCCTGCCAGACCCAGTAAAATCGCTGTAATCCAAAAACTCTCTCTGAAGCCAAAATGCTCTCCAATGAATCCACCCAGGACCGGTCCTCCGGCAATGCCAACCCAACGCGCCATGTTGATCAGTCCCAAGGCAAAACCGGCATGAGAAGCAGGCGTTCCTGCTGCAACCAAGGTAAAAGTTGCGGCCATGACACCGGTAATCAGGCCTTGCGCGGCCCGTAGCGCCACTAATTGTTCGGCATTCTGCACAAAACCCATGGCTGCCAGTAATATGGCACCTCCCAAAGTGGCTCGGGCCAGCATCAACTTACGGCCGTAGCGATCTGCTATGACTCCCCAAATGGGAGAGGCTATCATCATCGTGAAAGCCTGGACGGAAAATACGAGGCTGGACCACAACTCCACACTGCCGCCACTTACATTCCCTAATTCTTTGACGTAGAGGGGGAGAAATGGAAAGATTAAACTGAAAGCTGCCGTAGACAACAGCTGCACTATGAACAGTATCGCTAAATTACGGCGCCAGGGGAGGGACTCAGATTCGAGTGGTGAAGCGGAGTTTGGGTTCATGGAAGATTGAGCATCAGCTGGAGGCGTGCGAGAGCAAAGCAATTTCGTGAGCTAAGCTGACAATGATACAATGGTCTTATCTTACCACCACATTGCTTCTGACCACACACCATGATTGTAAAAATTTGCGGTATTACCCGTCTCCGTGATGCTCGTTTTGCCGCGGAGGCTGGTGCAGACTTTCTCGGTTTTATTTGTTATCCTAAATCCCCTCGCTACATTCCCCCGGAGGGGATTGCCTCTATCGTCTCTGCAATCCGGCAATTGTCGCTGCCTGTGCGCACTGTCGGAGTCTTCGTCAACGAATCTCCGGCAACAGTTTTACGTGTTCTCGACGAGGCAGGTCTTGATTTGGCCCAGTTACATGGTGATGAACTGCCGGAGTCTATTCAGGCTTTGGCAGGTCGTGCCTTTAAGGCTTTACGTCCCACCT
>JAADFV010000183.1 GCA_013152695.1 Chloroflexota bacterium
TGGAGTTAAACTGTTTCCTCTGCCATATGCCTGATCCTGACAATGCCGCTCGCTTGGATGCCCTGCAAAAAGGCCAATTTGGTTGGGCTGATGCAGCTACCTTAGAAAACAAGGGCATTGTCAGGAGAGAAGGTGATTCCTGGTTCTACAATCTGGATGCTTTTGGTGATGACGGCAAGCTGAAAGAGGCATTTGTGCAGATTCAGAGCCCCTCGGCTGACAACTGTGGTGTGTGCCATGGCAAAGTCTTTATGTATGCCGATTCCTTCCTTTCTTATGATGACCTGAAAACAGATAGCTGGACAACACTGCGTACGGGCCAGATTTTCTCAGGACAGCGAATGTCTGATAGTGCTCTGAACCTGAAGAACAAAGACGAACTTACCCACTCTTGGGATGTCCACGCCGAACGTAATCTGAAGTGCACGGATTGCCATTACGCCATTAACAACCCTGCCTACTACCGTCCTCCCGCCGAACTTACCCCCAAGCATCTTACATTCGAACCGCGTCGTGCTGACATTGCTGCTTACTTGCAGAATCCCAGTCATGATTTGGCGCACGGGCCCCGCTTCAAAGCCGAGGCCAACACGCTTGTGACGGAAAGTATGCGTCGTTGTGAATCCTGTCATGATTTCGAATCCACGCACACCTGGCTTCCTTATCAGAAAGAGCACAGCGACAGTCTCAGTTGCGAGGCCTGCCACGTGCCAGAAATCCACGCGCCCGCTCTGGCCCAAAACGACTGGACGGTCGTCGATACCGAGGGGCGTGGTATTGTCAGCTATCGCGGCGTTGCCGGTGATGGCGATCCGCAAAATGCACACAACCTGATCGTGGGGTACAAACCCATTCTTTTGCCTCGCTACAACGTAGATGGCAAGGCCCGCCTCGCGCCCTACAACCTTGTTTCTTCATGGTACTGGGTGTACGGCGAGCCACCTCGGCCTGTGCGGCAGCAAGATCTGAAAAAGGCATTTCTCGACAATGGCCAGTATAAGGCAGACATTATCGCCGCCTTTGATGGCAATGGTGACGGTGTCTTGGATAAATCGGAGTTACGCATCGACACCCCCCAAAAAGAAGCTGCTGTCAGGACACAGCTCCGAGCATTGGGCTTGGAGAATCCCCGTATCAATGCTGAAGTGACGCCTTATAGCCTCTCTCATGATGTCGCCTATGGGGATTTCGTCACAAAGGATTGTAAAGCCTGCCACAGTGATAATTCACGGGTTTCGCAGCCGATGTTATTGGCCGCTTACGTCCCTGGGGGCGTACAGCCGTACATGCTGCAAAACGCCAACATGGAACCCACCGGCGAACTCGAGATCGATGAGAGCGGGGCGCTGTATGCCGTCCCAAGCACGGCAAAAGAGGGTCTTTACCTCCCCGGTCATGATCGTGTCAAGTGGATCGATTGGTTGGGCATCCTTATGTTCCTGGGTGTGCTGGTTGGGGTGGCCGTTCATGGCGGTATACGCCTTTATGCAGCGGCCCATCGTGCACACAAGTCGCATGGTGTTACCCGCAAACTTTATCTCTACACCTTCTACGAGCGCTTGTGGCACTGGTTGCAGGCTCTGGCCATCATCCTCTTGATTCTGACTGGCATTATCGTGCATCGCCCTGACATGTTTGGGGCAGTCGACCTGGGTGTCGTCGTGCCGGTGCACAATGTTCTCGGCTTCCTGCTTCTCTTCAATGCCTTCTTCTCCCTTTTCTACTTCATTGCAGGACACAGCATTCAGCAGTTCTTGCCTGAACCAAGAGGGTTTTTCTACGGCGCTTTACAGCAGGCGAAATTCTATGCCCAGGGCATTTTCAAGGGCGAACCGCATCCCTACCAAAAGTCGGAAAAGCGGAAGATGAATCCTCTGCAGCAGGCCACTTATCTGATCATCCTCAATGTACTTTTGCCCTTGCAAATTGTCACCGGCATGTTGATGTGGGGAGCACAGCGCTGGCCCACTCTGCTCAATGCTCTGGGGGGCACACGCTACATTGCGCCATTGCATACCTTTATCGCTTGGGCATTTGCTGCCTTCGTGATTATGCACATTTACCTCACTACGACAGGCCACACTCCCTTAGCTGCCATCGAAGGCATGTTAACCGGTTGGGAAGAAGTGGAAGTCGAAGAGGATAAAGGAAAGAAGGCTTAGCATTCAAGGCCAGGCCCTGAATGCCAGGGCCTGGCGCCTACCCGTCTTAGCACTGGAGACTCTTTCTATGACTGTCACAACATCTGCAAAAGTTAAGGATAAAACCTCTAAACCCAAACGACAACCAAAACCCTACACCAACTCCCTTCTGGCCGGGTTGTTGTTAGGCGCGGTACTTTTCATCGCCTACTTCATTACCGGCGATGGCCTGGGTGCTTCGGGCGCCGAGAACCGGCTTGCCATTTGGTTGGCCAAGCTTGTGGCTCCAGGCTGGGTCAATAGCACCCCCTACTACATCAAATATGGTGGAGGCGTCAAGCTTCCTCTTGATCATGAAATTGTTATGATCGGGCTCGGCGTCATTTTGGGCGGCTTTTTATCCTCGTATTTCCAGGGTCGGTTCAAGAGAGGCACCACCCATGGCCCCCATATTTCCCCTCGATTGCGCTGGGGTCTGGCCTTTTTTGGCGGCATTCTTGCCGGCTTCGGTGCCCGTCTGGCCCGCGGATGCACTTCTGGTCAGGGGCTTAATGGCGCTGCTACGCTCTCTGTGGGGAGCTGGGCCTTTCTGATGGCGTTCTTTGGTGGTGGCTATGCCCTCGCCTATTTTGTACGTAAATTATGGAACTGACGTTTGTGCCATGATGAGGTTTTCTTTTCGTACCCGCATCCCTACACCTGAACTCAATCATCACCTAGGAGGCATTCATGCTGCCTATTGATCTTGCTGCAAGTTGGGGGAAACCCCTCGCTTATCTTTTCTACACGCTCATCGGTCTTGGTTTTGGTGTTTCCCTTGAAACCGCCGGTTTCTCGATTTCGACAAAACTGGCAGGACAGTTTTATTTCAAAGATCAGACTGTCTTCAAAACAATGTTCACCGCTGTTCTTTTTGCCATGCCCTTGATTTTTATTGCTGTAGGTCTGGGCTGGTTAGACTACGATCGTATCTACGTACCGCCCACTTATTTTTGGCCCGGGGTCGTTGGCGGCCTTCTCTTGGGTTTCGCCATCATCATTGGTGGTTTTTGCCCAGGCACATCTATCGTTTCGACAGGCACAGGCAAGCTCGACGGTCTTTTGTTCGTGCTTGGAGCCATGGTTGGTGCGCTGCTCTTCGGCGGCACTGTCGACCGGTTTTATGATTTCAGCAATTCCAGCTACATGGGCCGTTTCACCCTCCCCGACTGGCTCGGTCTCGATACCGGTGTCGTGGTCTTTATCCTTGTGATTTTCGGAGTCGTGCTTATCTGGGGCGCTGACGCCATCGAGCGAGCCTGGAAAAAACGTGAGAATATCTTCGATCCCGCCACTGCCGACAAGGAACACAAAATCCTGGTCGGGGTTTCTCTCTTACTGTTCATCTTGGCATTGATTACGCTCATCATCGGTCAGCCCACGCAGGAGGACCTCTGGAAGCGAGTTGCCCCTGAAAAGCAGCCCCTGCTGGATAGTCGCGCCGTTCAAATCGTGCCGGCGGAACTGCGCGAAGCCTACTACAGTCCTATTATGAATTTGATTATGTTGGATGTGAGGGACGAGGCGGATTATAACCTGTACCACATTCAGGATGCTCGCCATGTCGACATTGCCGACCTTCCCTCGCTCATCCCTGAATTGCAGAATGAGCCCGACGGGACTGTGGTTGTCGTCATGAGTAATGATGAGACGAGGGCGACAGAGGCCTGGAAGATCCTCGTATCCAAGCCCGGCATCAATGCCTATATTCTCGAAGGTGGAATCAACAACTGGATCAAAGTCTATGCACCTAACGCCTTCGATCCCATTCCCAATCATGCCGACGACACTCTAGCCTGGCAAATCAATCAAGCATTGGGTTCGAATCAACCGGGTGCCACGCCGACGCAACAAGAAGGCGAAACCGAGTTTGAACCCAAGATCAAGCTGCAAAAGAAAGCACCCACCGGTGCTGGCGGTTGTGGTTGATCTTGAAGTAACAGAAGAAACCCGCTCCTCTTTTCTGGGGCGGGTTTCACTGTAACAACGAGGTAGACTTATGGCATCGTGGTTTAAACGGATTTTCAGTAAAAGTCCCATGGGGCGCTCCACCAGCGCCTACGAATTCGCTCTGCAATTCCTGCAACTACCACCCGCCCCCCTGATTTTGGATATTGGAACGGGGCAGGGCAATGGCAGTGCGTTTCTGAGCCGCCGTCTCCCTTCGGCCCAGGTCGTCACTTACGATATTTCCTTGGAATGCCTGCGACGTGACGAACTCGAGTTTGGCCCCCGGCTTCCCTGGTTCATCCAGGCTGATGCCACGGCCCCGCCCTTGGCCAGCAATAGCCTCGATGCTGTGATGGCGGTTATGACCTTTCACTGTCTGCCACAACCACAAAAAATCATAAACCAGGCCGCACGCATGCTCAAACCGGGGGGAATGCTGCTCATCGTCGATATCGATGGCCGCCACTGGATGCGCCGACCCTTCGAAATAGTCGAGCACCTCTTCATTAGCCCCCTGACCCACGCTTACACCCCGGCCGAACTCCAATCCCTCACCACAGCCGCCGGGCTGATTGATTTCAGTGTCCACCATCGCCCCGGCAAAGAGCGTGGCTTCATGATGTGGACGGTGGCCTCGAAGCCAAACTAATTATCAGGACTTTCATCTGTCTTTCTCTTGCTTTGATTGCAGTAGTTTGCAACTCACGAGCCATCGTTCTGTATTCCAAAATCCGAATTCCGAAATTCAAAATCCGAACATCTTCTTATGGCCGAGCTACTCACAACCCGCCAACTCCAGGAAATCCTCCAGGTCGATCGCACCACCATCTATCGTATGGCCGACCAGGGACGTATCCCTGCCATCAAGGTGGGCAACCAATGGCGTTTTCCTCGCCTGCAGATCGAAGCCTGGTTACAAAGCCAGAGCATCAATGCGCCCATCTCTCCTCTCCCCACCGAAGGCGGTCAGACCACACCCCAGACGGCCCAGCATGCCAACCTGGCCCAACTGCTTCCCCTTGAGTGTGTGCAACTCATTCAGGACAGCTTCGCCGATATCCTCAACGTGATGATCATGGTCGTCGATCTCGAGGGGAACATGCTGACACAGCCCAGCAACCCTTGTGGCCTCTTCCTTGCCACTGAACAATCGCCTACGGCTCGTGAGCGTTGCGTCGAGTTGTGGAACGAAATGGCCCAGCTGCCAGCGATTATGCCTCGCTTTCAGGAAAGCCATTTGGGCCTGTTGTGTGCGCGGGGTTATGTGCGTGTGGGGGCGGAGATTACCGGTATGCTCATATTGGGGGGGATTACGCCTCCTACATGGCCTCCTGCACCCTCACGCCTGCAGGAAATCGCCGATTTTCTGCAGGTGGATATCACACTTTTGCAAGCATTGAGGAAGTGCACCAACTTTCGCCTGAGGAACAAAAACGCATTCTGCCGTATGTGCAACGAATCGCCGACATCATCTCTCACATCGCCACAGAACGCGCTGAGCTTTATGATCGCTTGCAACGTATTGCCCAGATCACCCAAATTTCACCGACAGAGTGATTTTACGCTCGTATGACGCAGGCTAAGGCTCATTTTCTGGTAATCGACGATAGTCTCTGCCGACTTTGTCGCCGCTGCCTGGTGATGAAAGCCTGTCGCTATATGGCGGTTATTCGTTTTGACCGGCAGGAGGCGCCGGTGATCGACGTTGGGCGCTGCACAAAATGCGGAGCCTGTTTGCACAGTTGTCCGTTCGAGGCAGTTCAGGTGAGGGGGAAGGAGGGAAAGTAAGGAGCAAGGAGTAGGAAGCAAGAAGGAAGGAAGTAAGAAGACGGGATACGGGAGACAGAAGAGTGTGGTGAGGGAGCAGGTAGTAGGCAGCAAGGCAATT
>JAADFV010000184.1 GCA_013152695.1 Chloroflexota bacterium
ATTCGTTCGGGAGAGCCGCTCTATCTGCCAGATTGCGGCATCATCCAGTGGAAAAGGGTCGATGTTAGCTATCGTATTCAAGATGATGGTACGATTGTGCCAGGACTGCCTCCGGCAGAAGAGCAAGATGATTCGCCGCGATCGGCTATGTTCGCCCCCATGAAAATCGAGGGCAAAGTGATTGGCGTGATGCAGGTGCAGAGCAAGCAACTCAATGCTTACAGCCAGGAAGACCTTGAATCATTTACAGCGCTGGCCAATATGGCAGCTATTGCCGTCAATAGTGCCAATCTCATCGAATCACTGCGCAAACGTACAGAGCAACTTGAAGCGTTGCGCCAGGCCAGCCTCAGTCTGACATCCAACCTCTCTCTTGCCCCCGTCCTCGATGAAGTCTTGAAGCATGCCTTGAAGCTGGTGGATGCTGCGGATGCCCACGTCTTTCTTTATGACGGTAAAAAACTCAGTTTTGGTGCTGCACGCTGGGCCGACGGTCTTACGGGCGTCCCCTTTTCGGAACCACGGGAAAATGGTCTCACCTATCAAGTGGCGCGAAGCAAAAAACGCATGATCATTCCGGACTTCCAGAGATCACCTTTGTACAAAGAATGGACCATCCAGGGAGCCATTGTCGGTCTTCCCTTGCATCGGGGAGATCAAGTGGTCGGGGTGATGAATGTGGCGATGGCCCAGCCACATGAATTTACCGAGGGTGAGCTCCATGTGTTGGAACTTTTAGCAGACCAGGCCGCGGTCGCCATCGCCAATGCCAGGCTTGCTTCACGAGCAGGTGCAACAATATGCTGCCGAACTCGAGCAGCGAGTGCAAAATCGCACTGCCGAATTGCAACAATTCGTTAATCTCATGGCCGGTCGTGAGATCCGCATGGCCGAGCTTAAAAAAGTCATCCAACAGTTGCGAACTCAACTCAAGGAAGCGGGATTGGAGCCAGTAGCCAACGATCCACTTTTCAACAATTTCCAGTAAGGTATCGCCCCGAACAAATAAAAAAACCAGGCAAGGCAGTACCATCTCCTCACAAATTGAATGTAAACAAACAAACTCATCCAAAAATATCATTGGAGCATTATGACAGTGCGACATTATAAACAACGGCTGCGACAATTTTTTACACCCCCCCGACAACTTGCTGCAACCGTTGCCCTGATCGTTTTTCTTGGGTTGTTGCCCCTGGTCTGGCAAATTGACCAATGGATGGAACGTTGGCTCTACGAAGGATCCCATGCCAATGTATCGGCACAAATTGCCTCATACGGCGCGAGCTTGACGCAAACCCTCAATCAACGACTGATCCTGGTAAAAGGACTGGGTGCCTTTGTTGTGGCCAATGCACCTTCGAGTCCGGCAGAAGAATCACTCTTTGTCGAAAAATTTACGGTATTTGCAGATGCCCTTTACCAGAGCACCAACGGTATTCGCGACATCGCCCTGGCGCCAGGCGGCGTCATGACATACGTCTATCCTTACGAAGAAAATAAATCTGTCATTGGCTACAAACCGGCCGAAGACCCGCGTTCTCATGTACGCGCCGAAGTGCAACGTGCAATCAACACTCGCGATGTTGTTCTCAGCATGCCTTACGAACTGATCCAGGGCGGAAAAGGCATCATCGCCCGCCAGGCGGTCTTCATTCATGGCTCTTATTGGGGTCTTGCCAATGTTGCCCTCGATTTACCCCCCATGCTGGCTGATGCCGGCCTCACTCCACCCCCTTCCGGGCTTCACTTTGCTCTCAAAGACCAGTCTGGTCGCGTATTTTTTGGAGAAGCAGACGTATTTAGGCGAGAACCGGTGCTGTACACCATCGAGCTCACAGAAGGAAACTGGACGCTGGCAGGAATACCGAGTGAAGGTTGGGAGCCGCTTTACATGTCGGCCCTTCGCGTGGGTCGCGGTATGGAAATCACGATCCTCCTCTTGCTGACAGTACTTGCTTACTTGATTACCAACAGCCAGGCCCGTCTCAACGCACGTGTCAAAGAAAAGACCCAGGAACTGTCGACAACGCTCCAGGCACTGCAGGATAGCGAAGAACGCTATCGTCGCCTGATCGAGTCGATGAACGAAGGTATTCTCATGGTCGATACCGAGAATGTAATTCAAATGGCCAATCCAAAATTCTGTGCCATACTGGGCTACTCAGAGGAAGAATTAATCGGTCAAACCGCGGATAAATTCTTACAAGCTGATGACAGAGAAGACGAGGCCACGGTACCCAAACCAACCCTCTCCAGCGAAGGCAACACCAACAGTTACAAACTGCGTACACGACACCGCTCGGGTCGACAAGTCTGGCTTATGGTCAATAGCTCCCCCATCCATGATGCCGACAAAAATCCGGCCGGGTGGGTAGGCATCTACCAGGACATCACCCAACAGAAACAGACGGAAACAGAAAGGGATCGCCTGCTCCAGCAGCAGATTGCGATCAACCAACTGGTGCTCACATTGGGAGAGCAACATGACTTGGCTGCCATCTATCACGTTCTCTACGACCATATTTCCGAAATACTCCCTACTTCTGCTTTCATTCTTTCGACCTATGACAGCAGCCGTCAGCTCCTTCGCCCTGAGTTTATCAGCGTGAGAGGCACCATTCGCGACGTCTCGGAATTTCCTCCCCGCCCCTTGGAATCACCCGAGTTTCGCGGCGAAAGTCAAGTTATTCGTAGTGGCGAACCGCTTTATCTTCCCACTTATCGTCCCACCCTCAGCACGACGGCGCCGGAAAACACCATCTTCGCAGCAAATGCAGAAAGTATTCAATCTGCCATCATTGTCCCTCTCAAAGTTGAAAAAAGAATCATTGGAACCATTCAGGTACGAGACAACCGTCAAAATGCCTTCACGCAACAAGATGTCAATACCCTGGTGGCGATGGCGAGTGTTGCCGCCATTGCCATCCAAAATGTGACCTTGTTCGGCAAGGTTCAGCGTGAACTGCAGGAACGGAAACGAACTGAACAAGCATTGCAAAAGCTCAATACCGAATTAGAGGCCCGCGTTGCGGAGCGGACGGCCGAACTTCAAAAACGTATCCTCGATGTAGAAAAACTCAATCAAGGTATTGCCAACCTGCTCAGCGACCTCCAGGCTGCCCAGCACAAAATGGAGCAAAATGCGAAACGATTGGAGCAGGCCAATGCCGAGCTCGAATCCTTTGCTTACTCCATTTCCCACGACCTACGCGCACCCTTACGCCATATTTCCGGCTTTTCCGAGCTACTACTCCATAATTACGGCACAAAAATCGATGAAACTGGCCAGCATTATTTGCAAGTGCTGCAAGAAAGCGCCAAACGCATGGATCAGTTGATCACCGGTTTGCTGGCCTTTTCCCGCCTGGGCCGCAAAGCTTTACACATCACCCCCATCGCCACATCAACCCTGGTGCAACACGTCTGGGAACAACTGCGCTCAGAATGGCAGGCGCGGGAAGTCGACCTGGTCCTGGGTGAATTGCCCAATTGCAAGGCCGATCCTATTTTGCTGGAACAAGTCTTCATGAACTTGTTATCCAATGCCCTGAAGTACTCCCGTGGACGTGAGCAGGCACGTGTCGAAGTCGGTTACTGCGTAGTCGAGGGAAAAGGCGCCTACTACGTCAAAGACAACGGAATCGGCTTTGATATGCGTTATGCCGACAAACTCTTCGGTGTCTTCCAACGCCTCCACGGCGCCAAAGAATTCGAAGGAACCGGTGTCGGCCTCGCCATTGTGCAACGCATCATCAATAAACATGGAGGACGCATCTGGGCAGAGGCCGCTCCCGACCAGGGTGCGACCTTCTTCTTCACGTTGGACAATTAAAACCATTGTTTGGTATAATGAGATATCCCCCAAAAGCATGATATAAAACAGGCTTGAGTAAACGACCAGTCTTTCCTTTAGACACGACAAGTATTTTTGTGCGAGAAAAGCATCATGTATCAGAGCTACGGAATTTTGGTGGTGGAAGATGATCCTGCGGATTACCTCTTGCTAAAACGGGGCATTACAGAAGCAGATAATACCATCTCTCTATTTTGGGTTTCCGACGGCATCGAAGCCCTGGCATTCCTACGTGGTCAACCACCCTACACCGATACAGCAACTCGTCCCAACCTCATCCTCATGGATATCAAGATGCCACGTGTGAATGGCTTGGAGCTGATAGCGACCGTTAAAGCTGATCCCGATCTCCGTAGCATTCCCGTTGTCGTTTTGACAGCATCGGATGATGCGAATGATATTGCCTGCTGCTTTCGGTATAGTGTTGCTGGCTACTTCGTCAAACCCCTCTCCATCACTGACCTCACCCGGATTATTAAAGTATTCACAGCCTACTGGTCCCTGAGCAAACTGCCAGGAAAACGAGTATGCTAAGTCCACGCCAAGAATAGCTATCTCCAGCATCATCCTGAGGGGGAGTGATGCCACATTCTCTAATTTCAAATTTCTGATCTTACATGACAACAACGCTGCCAACCCTTATTGGTGTCGATATTGGTACAAACGCCACTAAAGCGGTACTTTACGACCTGGAGGGACATGAACTGGCTGTAGTCAGCCGTGGTTATCCTTTACTCACCCCCCGGCCAGGTTGGGTCGAGCAGGATGCCGAGGCTGTATGGCAGGCACTGGTCGAAGTATTGGTCGAGATTGTAAAAAGCGCGGGTGAGCGACCCATTTTGGGACTGGCTCTGGCTGCACAAGCGGGCTCCATCATTCCTTGCGATGAATCCGGTGATCCTGTCTATGCCATGATAACCTGGCTCGATCAGCGCAGCCAGGATATCGTCAGCCGTTGGCAGGAAGACGATACGGTCGAAAACATTCGCCAACTCAGCGGTTGGCGCCCCTTTCCCGGCTTACCTCTTCCATCCATTGCCTGGCTGCAAAAACACCGTCCTGACATTCATGCTGCCAGCAAGCGTTATCTCGGACCGGCTGATTTTTGCATCCACAGGCTCACCGGCCGCTTTGCTACCGATCTCTCGGCCGCGGCAGAAATGCTCCTGGTCGATTTACAAAAAGCCAGTTGGAGTCCCGAGCTCTGCTCCCTCGTCGGTGTCGATCCTGCCAATCAATCCTCTCTCGGTTGGGCCGGACGTGTCGTGGGGAGAATCACTGAATCTGTGGCACAGCAAACAGGCCTGAAAGCAGGGACACCGGTCATTGCCGGTGGACATGATCAATGCTGTGCCAGCCTGGGTATGGGTATGATCGACGCGGGGAGGGTCATGCTCTCTACAGGAACGGCCTGGGTGATCACGGCAATTGCCGATAGCCCCGATCTCGGCTCCATACCCGAACGCATGGACCTCAACTTCCACGTCGTCCCTCAGCGCTGGACCCCATCGCAATATCTGGGTGGATTCGGGGCCACCGTGCAGTGGTGGCTCGACCAAATGTGGCAATCACCTGATCCCGCCCATCCTCTCGCGCGAAAGCAACGCTTCGCCTTGCTCGACGCCGCCCTGCTCGAAAGCGAAGCAGGGAGCCACGGGCTCATCTTTTTACCTCTGGGTGGGCCCGCGCAGATGCAAGGGTTCAGCCAGGGCGCCTTCATCGGCCTCACACTCGCTCATACCCGCACCGACATGAGCCGAGCCATTCTCGAAGGAACCGCCTTTGAGGTACGCTGGGCCCTGGAGAATCTCCATAAAGCAGGGATGCCCGTTAGCGAACTATGGATTGCTGGTGGTGCGGCCAACAGCCCGGTTTGGCCCCAGATTTTGGCCGACATCAGTGGTGTCCCGATCGTCCTGGCCGACTATCCCAGCTGGGCTGCCTTAGGGGCTGCCGTCCTCGCCGGTTATGGTATTGGCGCCTTTTCCTCCCTGGCCGAAGGCGTCACCCGTCTGCAACCACCGGTCCGCCGCCTGTCCCCCGATCCCGAGCTCATTCCCCGCTACCGGCAAGCTTTCGGCCGCTACCAGGAACTGACCCGTCTCCTCGCCGGATGAGCGCATCGAACAGCTAGCCGCCTGGAAGTTGGGCCCTTTCGGCCTATGCCAGAGACCAAGTTGCTTCGTAAATAGGATACAGATTGACATCAATGTAGACCCGCAGCACAGTAACCCAGTAAACCTGTAACCCAGAACACCAGGCCGGTTGGGGGCGGCGCCGCCCACCCCCGGTTTACCGGTTTTCGGGTCTTCCGGGCTACAGATGGTCTATGTGTACAGATCATTTTCATCATTATC
>JAADFV010000185.1 GCA_013152695.1 Chloroflexota bacterium
CACAAGTGTATCGGCGAAAATGATGGTTAAAGTATCTGTCTCGCGATCGTATATCACTTTCATTATTCGTATCTCCGGGACTTCTCGATCTTGCTGGTGCGATAAGCCGTGACCGCCTCCACTGGCCGCCGGTCTACATCCTCAAAGACGCTCAGCAAATAGGCGAGCCAACCTCAATTCGTGATTGATAAACCGCACCGTCCAGGCCGTACGATCTTGGCCTGCCCTGGTGTGGACAGGACTTGAGCAATCTCAGCCGTTCTTGCCACACCAGGCTGGGCATGGATTTGCAGCGCACACTTCGCGACAAGACACCCGGCGATTGCCTGACAACCGCGGATGTACCGGGTGCAGAGCGTGATCGCCTACAATGCGTGGTCATGCGGCTCTCTATGATTGAAAAGAGAGCTGTTCTTGCTATGGTCAATTGTTGCGGAGCAGCGCAGGCAGATACATCTGTGTGCGCCACTCGTAGGCGCCGAGATCGGGCCGCCCGATGGGCCGGAGATTGTTGTCTAGATCAGTGGCCACACCTGCATCCACACCCCTGTCAATGGCAGCAGAACCGGCGGCGAGATGGTAGTTCCCGGCCGGGGGATCGACAAAGGCCGGATTGCCATAGACGTTGATCGCGCCGGTCGTGATGTTTCCTCCGCCACCGGTGTCCGACCCGTTGAGATACCACAAGGTCGCCTCCAGCGTGGCTGTGCTGCCCGTGGTGACGGTAATCCCCACACTGGGATGGCCAGCGATGATGACATTGGTAAACGCCAGGGTAGCGTAATCGCTCAGGAACACGCCCTGCCCGCTGCCCCGGTTATCGGCGATGGTCGTGTGGAGCAGCTGGCCCGAAGTGGCGTCTGTGTCCGCTCCGCCGAACCAGAGCCCACTGCCCTCGGTCCTGGCATGGTTGCCGGCAATCAAAGTGTTGGTGAGGGTGATAGGACTGCTCTGCTGCACCAGTAGGCCGCCGCCGTAGCCTCGATCTGCTGAACCGGTTGTATTGTGGATGATCCTGTTACCGTTCAGAGTAGCGGCGCTCTGCCTGAGATACAGCCCGCCGCCATAGCCCCGGCCGGCGATGCTGGCAATGTTGCCCTGCACGGTGTTGCCACGCAATATGGCGTCGCTATTGATGAGATACAGGCCGCCAGCATAACCCTGGTCGGTTGCGCTGGCCGTATTGTCGACGATCATGTTGTTCTCAAGCATGGCGTCGCTATAGGAAAGATATAACCCACCTCCGGACCCGTGATTGGCCGCGCCCGCGGTGTTACTGACAACCGAATTGCTGCTCAGCATGGCGGCGCTGTTGAGCAAATACATCCCGCCGCCGTAGCCCCTGCCAGCGATGCTGGCGACGTTGCCTCGCACGGTGTTGCCTTCCAGCGTGGCGGCGCTCCCCCATAGGAACACCCCGCCGCCGTCCGCATATGAGGCTGTGCTGGCGGTGTTGCTGACGACCTCGTTGCCGCTCAACGTGGCGTCACTGCTACGGAGGAACACCCCGCCGCCGGAGCCACTTGCGGCGTTGCTGGCCACGTTGCTGTAGACCACACAGTTGCTGATGGTAGCTGTGGCCCTATAGACATACACCCCGCCACCCGCATCATTCCCCCACGGATCTCCCCCCAGCCCGGTGGCATCTCCCCCGGTCATGCGCAGCCCCTCCACCGTGGGGCTGACATCCCCAATGATGTAGACCACCCGTCCCTGCCCCTGGGCGTCCAACGTCGTGGGATTGGCTACCGGGTCAGGTGTTGCCCAGTTGGCGGTGGTGAAACCGCCGCGGATGGTCACCGTCTTACTGATGTAGACCGTCTGAGTGGTGCCAGCGCGGGTACTAACGCCATCATAGACGCCGGCAGCGACGCGAATTTCGTCACCTGGTCGGGCCATATCCACCGCCCGTTGAATGGTGCGGCAGCGAGTGGCGATGCTCGCACAATCGTTGGCGTCATCGCCGTCGGTGGCGACGTAGAGGACGCCTGAATCAGCATAGGCGGACTGCGTGTAGCCCACCGACCACAGCAGGGACAGTGTCAGCCCCAGCCCCACAGCCAATGTGATAAACAGATATTTACTTTTGCCTTCCATTTCAGCCTTCCTTTCTTGCGTATGCTGCCAGCAGGTGGAGAAGCACCCCGCTGTGACATACAAAAAATAATATTAGTCGATTGTGCCCCAAATGAGCAAACTAACGCTCTGATTACCCTCCGCCGAAGACGGGTTCGCTGCACGCAGGGCCAGTTTGTTTTTCTATGATTCCAACAATGCTCGAATTCTATCGACGAAAACCTTCGTTGCTTCGACAAGAGGTTCGAAGGCCTCCGCATCTAGAGATACAAAATCAACATAGTCTCCCTCCTGTCGTAAATCAAACAACCGATTATAGAGACGGTTAGCACACGTATTCCAGTGTTGCGCGTCTTGCATTAAACGCGCTTCATCTAGTGTTTCCGGCGCACGTTGTAACCGGTAGGCAACTAGCGCTACGAGAGCTTCCGATTTCATACCGCAATCCCATCTCTTTCTACCTCTTGATGCAAAGGTATTACCTCATAACGTTCTGACAACCATTCCTGTTTCGTTCGAATGATACTGCTCAATACTGTATCCGTCTCCAACTCAATGTCATACAAACAATCTTTAATCTTTATTTCTAACATTTTGTCTACAGGTGCGGGCAACAATATCAGAAAATCCCAATCTGAGTCAACACGAGAGGTACCTCTCGCCCGCGAACCATATAAAATAATCTCTGCATCAGGTACTAACGCCTGAACAGCATCCTTTACTCGTTTCAGCAAAGCGTCTTTCTCAATTACCTTGATCATCCTTAACTCCTCATTCCTTTTCATTATACGATTCTCATAACGATCATTGCAAACACCCTATCCTGGACAAGCCGGAACCAAAAAGAAAATGCCGGGAGATGGGTAAACAAGGAGCGGGCGATACATGGTATTGGTTCAGGGCCCGCCTGGTTGCCGACACCTACGCGAGTCCGTCTTCGCGGTTACGAAAAGCCAAGAAGAAACGACCAAAAATGAACTGGACTGGAATACGCACGGGATCATCGCAAATATAGCATGACGCCCGCTTGCCTGGCGGCTTTCTGTAAACGAACGTCTTGGGTGGCCAATGTAACACCATGCCGCCAAAGTTTGCATTTTTCGCGCCGCTTACCCACCGCTGAAAACGGGTTAAATTAACACGGTGTTCGGTTGCCTCCTTTATTCGCCGAAAGCATTATTACTCAACTCCACCGCGCAATATCTGGCCCATAACTTCATGATCGTCTCCCTTTGTTCCCACTCCAGCGGCAGTTGTAGCGCTTCTTCGATGTACTCTCGATATGTGAGTACCCGAAACAAAGCATTGTCTCCCAACATCTCCCGAAACTCTTGCCCCACCTCGATGGCCTGCTTGTCTTCTTGATGACAGAATAGCCCCGTCCACACAAAACCATACTTTCCATCCTGTACCATCGCCTCTGCCATCAGCTGATTCCGGAATAACTGGTTGTATCTGCTCTGGATATATTCCCTGTACGACCGAATAAACACTTTGCTTCGGTCATAAATTTTCTGATATGCTTCCCTATTGTATTCTTCCTTCGAAAACGTATCTGTGTACTTGCATTCATAGCCGATTAACCCTATCCGGCTTCCATCCTCCACTTCAAACGCTACATCAAATGCTGAATTGTCATTTGTGTACTTCTCCCCAGGCGCATATTCAAACATTACTTACTGCACGGCGATGTTAATGAAAATGAGCATGAGGGCGGGTGGGAATGAACGAGGATATTTTCGATCGAGATAGCCATCCGTGTTCGTCCGCGTTAGTCCGCGTCCTATGTTCAAAATAGGTGGAATTCGAATAATGCCATAATGGGCTATAATGAACAACACCCACATCATAAACTTCGGGCCCTTCGCTATCCACCTCTAGCTGTCTGAAAGGCCCGAAGCTTATTATCCGAAGTTTGATATTCAGTCGGTCAAATCCGAATTCCGAAATCCCAAATCCGAAATTCAATACCCGGCCATAGCCACCACTGCCTGCCCTAAATTCTGCAGCCAGGGGCTGGCAAACAGGCCGAATAAAAGCGTACCGAGAACGGCCAAAGTCAGGGTTAGGTTCACAGATTGGGGCAAGGGGGAGCGGACAAAACTCTGTTCATCGCTGTCAGCCATAAACATCACCACTGTTACCCGTAAATAATAATAAGCGCTGACAACACTATTGATCACAGCCACAATCGCCAGCCAGGTCCAGCCTGCCTGCACAGCGGCATTGAACAGATACAACTTCCCGAAGAAACCGGCCATCGGAGGTATCCCTGCCAAAGAAAGCAGAAACACAGCCATGGCCGTGGCTAATAGCGGTTTGCGACTAAACAATCCCCGCGCGTTATCAATCAAGGCGTCTTGTCGCGCCTCTGGTTCATCATGCTCAAGCATGGCGGCGACGGCAAAGGCACCGATGTTCATAAAGGCGTAGGCAAACAGATAAAATAGCACTGCCCCCAAACCCAAACTCAAACCGGCAGTCACACCGACCAGCATGTAGCCCGCATGGGCAATCGAACTATAAGCCAGCATGCGCTTCAAACTGCGCTGGCGCAAGGCGGCCAGGTTACCCCACGTCATGGTCAAAGTGGCTAAAATCGCCAGGATCAGGCTCCAACTGGCATAGGAGATACCGGTCATTTGCAATACGCGGAACAGTGCCACAAATGCCGCAGCCTTGGTGGCCACTGACATAAACGCTGTAACCGGTGTCGGTGCTCCCTGATAAGCATCTGGCGTCCACATGTGGAAAGGAACAGCGGCAAGCTTAAAGCCAAAGCCGATCAGCAGCAGAGCCAAACCGGCAAGCGTCAAAACACCGCCACTGGCACGAAGGGCAATTTCAGAAAAATGCGTCGAGCCGGTGTCGCCATAGAGCAACGCCGCCCCGTAGACAAAAAACGCAGAAGAAAATGCTCCCAACAAGAAGTACTTGAGAGCGGCCTCACCCCCGGCCAGTTGGCCACGATGAAATCCTGTCAAAACATAGAGAGCAACCGATAAGATCTCCAGACTGACAAACAAGGTGATCAGCTCGGTCGATTTCCCCATCAACATCATCCCCATGACTGCCAGTAGAAAGAGCGTATAAAACTCGCTGTGCATCGTCGTAAAATGATACAGATAATCCCAGGCCAGTAGCAGGCTCAACACAGCAGCAAGAAGCACGATCAAATCGAGATAACGGGCGAGATCATCTTGCACCAGCATGCCTTGAATGTTCGCTTGAGGCTGGCCCACAGTTACCGCACTCACCAAAGCGGCCAATACCAAGCCAAACAACGAAATTGTGGCCATGACATGACTGCGAGAACGTGCCGGCATGACTCGAAAACTGACAAAATCAGTGATTGATCATGACGATCAGGGCCGCGGCCAGAACAATCAATTCAGGAAGAATAACTGCTAATTGAATAATTGGAAGTCTCATAGGACGTTTTTAGGGTTGAACAAATATTTTAAGGCCAGAAACTGATCAGGGCAGAGGCATTGACATCACGCAAAAGGACATCAACGGCAGGATTGATTTTATCGAGGAATAAATTGGGGAATAGCCCAATGAGGAAAAACAGGAGGATCAGTGGTACCAGAACCCAGATTTCGCGAGCGCTTAAATCATCGAGCTTTTCATTGGCAGGATTGTCCAACGGCCCTTGCAGCATCCCGCGTACCGCTGCCAGCAAATACCAGGCAGCAAAAATCACGCCGGCCGTCCCCAACACAGCCCAGAGGCGATTTGCCTGGAAGGCGCCAAGCAAAATCGTAAATTCACCGACAAAGCCGTTCAGGCCAGGAAGACCCACTGAAGCCATGACGACGATGAGGAATAGGGCACTATAAATAGGTATCTGCTTCCAGAGGCCACCAAATTCCGATAGCATACGGGTGTGGCGACGATCATAAATCATGCCCACCATCAAAAATAGGGCGCCGGTAGAAAGCCCGTGATTGACACTCTGCAACACGGCGCCGGAAAGCCCCTGTTTGTTGAGGCTGGCCACACCTAACATCACAAAACCAAGGTGGGCAATCGAGCTGTAAGCCACCAGAGATTTGACATCTTTTTGTACCAGGGCAACAAGGGCACCGTAGAGAATACCCACCAGAGCGAGTCCCGCTATCCAGGGGACAAAGGCCTGGGTGGCGTTGGGAAAGAGGGGTAAGCAAAACCGCAGGAATCCATACGTCCCCATTTTCAGCAACACCCCAGCCAGAATCACAGAACCGGCGGTGGGTGCTTCTACGTGGGCATCAGGGAGCCAGGTATGGAAGGGGAAGAGGGGAACTTTGATGGCAAAAGCGAGGGCAAAAGCCAGAAATGCCCAGGTCTGAACCGTAGGACTCAAGGTAATTTGGCGGATTTCTGCCCAATCGAAGCTACCAGTCTGCCAGTATAGCAGCAAAATCACGACCAGCATCAAAGCAGAGCCGGCCATCGTATAAAGGAAGAACTTCACGGCGGCATAGACACGTCGCTTTCCGCCCCATCGCCCGATCAGGAAGTACATGGGAATGAGGGTGAATTCCCAAAAAACGAAGAACAAAACCAGATCGAGTGAGAGAAATACACCCAACATCCCCGTCTGCTGAATCAGGAGGAGAATCAAGAAAGCGCGCAGATTGTCCTTGATGTTCTCCCAGGAAAAAAGGACGACTACCGGCCCCAGCAGGGTCGTCAGCAGGACCAAAAAGAGGCTGATCCCATCCACGCCCAAGTGGTAGGAAATATTCAACTGCGGAATCCAGAGCAGATACTCTTGAAACTGCATATTGCCTGTATTCGTCCAATTGAGCAGCAGCCCCAGGGAGACGATGAAATCAAGCAGCGTCGTAAGCAGCGCTATCCACCTGACGAGTCGCTCATTGGAAGCAAGAAGAAGCAGAAGCGCCCCTAGCGTTGGCAGCCAAATAATAAGGGACAGGAGAGGAATTGCTGTGAGATCCATGGACAATTAGCGGTTTGAGTGCAGACGTGGAAAGTGGGGAGCAGGGAGCAAGAAGTAAGAACAGGGAGCAAGAAGCAGGAAGTAAGAAGCAAGAAGCAGGGAGTAAGAAGTAAGAAGGTGGTAATGGCTGAAGGCTGTCGTCTAAAGCGTTTGCACTAGCCGAGTAGTAGCATCAAGGCTAATAAGCCGACTACTCCCACAAAGAGGGAGAGGGCATAGAGACC
>JAADFV010000186.1:0-5326 GCA_013152695.1 Chloroflexota bacterium
TATTTTCATCATGATAGGCGGGCGCGGCAAGCACCGTCGGTTTGTAAAAAAAAGCCGGATGATGAATCCGGCTATGAGCAAGTATGAATCTGAACGCTAACGAGGTTGAGCCGGCGGGCTCAGAACCGGCATGACCTCAGGTTACTTCCGTACGGGCTGGCCACAAGTCCCACAGAAACGGTCACCCGCTGCCAGGGGGCCCCCACAATGCACACAATAGCCGCCAACAGCTTGCGCGGCCGAGGCCTCTGTACGCATCGTCAATCCCTTCAAAGCCTCAGGTTCCTGACGATGTTCAGCTACCATCTCTTCGATACGTTCGTCCAGCTCCGGTGAAATTAGCTTTGTCTCGAGTTGATCGATGGCACGAAGTACTTGAGCAGCTTGATGCTTAAGGAGGGCCACTTGTTTCTCGTAGTCGGTATTTGAGAGTTTGCCGGTTTCAAGATCAAACTTAGCATCACGTATGGCTTGATAGAGCGTATCACGTTCGGCGTACAACCTGGCCAAACGAGGATCTAGACCCACCGGTGCGGCAGAGAGGGAGTGCTGCCGCAAAAAGGGAATAAAGATGGCAGTTCCGGCAATCACAGTTAAGAGAATAGCAATTAAAATCCACATAGTTACTTATCGATGGCGAAACGGAGAGTAAAAGAGGCCAGCAGAGGTCAGGAAGAAACGGGCTGGGCTACCGCTGGCATACGGGCGCGACGCGTCGCGGCTTTGGGAATTGGCCAGACGGCAAATACGGTACCGATAATCATGACCAGACCCCCCAACCACATCCATAACATGAGGGGATTGACGAAAATCTCGAATGCACCCAGATTACCATCGCTTTCCCAGCCGTTGAAAACGACATAAACATCTTCGATCAGATTGGTGTGTAGACCCACCTCAGAAGTGGGTCCCATATCACGACCGGCAAGCGTCGAATAGAAATTCATACGCGGTTTCAAGGTACCAACCACTTTGTCGCCTTTGGTCACCAGCACCTGGGCAATGGCGGAATCATGGTTAGGATAAGATTTCTGCTCCAAACCGGTGTAAGTAAAGGTGTATCCCGCCAACTCTACCGACTCGTTCAAATGCAGACTGGTTTTGAGATTCGAGTGGAACATCGTGGTACCGATAACAGCGACAGTGATCATCACCACACCTAAGTGGACCATATAGCCGCCGTAACGGCGCTGGTTGCGCCCCATAACCCGAACCAAAGCCAGTAGCCACGGTTCCCCCGTAGCTTTGCGGCGGGCACGGGCACCACGATAGTATTCCCAGAGAATGGTGCCCAACACGAGAGCGGCAACACCCCAGCCGGCCAGAGGTACCCAACGTTGGGTGACAAACATGGCCAAGATGACGACGACAAGCAGAGCCATGGCAATGGGTGGAGTCAGGCTTTTCTTGAGCATTTCCGGTGAGCTCCGCCGCCAGCCCAATAGTGGCCCTAATCCCATCAAAATCAAAATACCCATAAAAATGGGACCATCAACTTTATTGAAATAGGGAGCACTAACCGCGATCTTCGTGTTGGTTAGGGCCTCGGACACAATGGGGAAGAGGGTGCCAAAGAGGGTGACAAATGCCGATACAAGGAAGAGAACATTGACGTAAAGAAAGGCCGATTCGCGGCTTAACATCGAATCGAGCTCTGCCTCCGACTGTAGCTGGGGTAGGCGTGCCCAAAGCAGATAAAGAAATAGGGCAAAAGTGAGGACGATAAAACTAAGAAACAACGGCCCTACATTGGATAGGGCAAAAGCGTGAACCGAATCGATGATGCCGCTGCGGGTGATGAAGGTGCCAATGATTACTAACCAAAAACTAATGAAGGCCAGCATCATATTCCAAACCTTGAGCATACCACGCTGCTGCTGAATCATGATGCTATGCAAAAAGGCCGTTGCCGTGAGCCAGGGAATCAAGGAAGCATTTTCAACCGGATCCCAGGCCCAAAATCCACCCCAGCCCAGTTCGATATAGGCCCACTGGCTTCCCATGATAATCCCGATCGTCAGGAATATCCAGGGGATCAAATTCCAGACACGAACATCCTTCACCCAATTATTATCCAAATCTCCGGATGCCAAACTGGAAACGGCATACGCCATCGGTAAAGTCAAACCGACATAACCCAGATATAAAAATACCGGGTGGAAAACCATCCAGTAGTTTTGCAGTAAGGGGCTGAGCCCCCTCCCGTCGGCGGGAATGAATAGGGAAGCGCCGAGAGGCCGGAAAAGCGAGGCTGTAGTCGAGCCATCGGGTAGAACCCAAAGCCGTTCGAAGGGATTGGCAGCAATGAGCATCACCAAGATAAAAAAGACATGAACGCCCAGGAGCGTTGCTATCATGTAAGGGCGGCGCCGCTGCTGGCGTTTCCATTCTACCAGGATAAAAATCGTGCTGTAGATGGCGAGAATAAACAACCAAAATAGCAAGGAGCCGGCCTGACCCGCCCAAAGGGCGGAAAATCGATAGAAGAGAGGGAGATTGCGCTCACTATGACTGGCGACAAAATCTATCGAGAGATCATTGGATATAAACAAGTACCACAAGGCCACAGTCGAGACGGTAATCAATCCGGCGACAACATAAAGGGCATTGCGGCCACTGGTGATTAAAACTTCGTTACGTCGTTTGGCTCCTACCAAACTGGCGACAAGGCCATAGATAGAAACAATGAAAGCGAGAACAAGCGTAATATAACCTAAATCGGCCATAGATAAATCTTCCTTTAAGGAACGGCTGCTAACAGCTGCTGAATACGTTCGTCCAAAGCTTGTGCCGAAATGGGTCCGACATGAAAACCATGCAGTTTTCCTTCAGCATCGATAAAAAAGGTCTCGGGAACACCTTGGACATGATAGGCAGTGTAAATTCGGCTCCCCAGATCGGGACCATAGGGATAGGTGACGTCAAATTCTTCCATGTAAGCGCGAGCATTGACCTCCTGGTCGAGATAAGCAATGCCGATGAACATGACTCGATCCTTGTACTTGCGCCAGGCTGCCTCCAGAATCGGTTGCTCTTCCCGGCAACTTAAGCACCAGCTCGCCCAAAAGTTCACGATAACAGGTTTACCACGATAGGCGGCAAGACTGATCGGTTCGCCATCATAGGTCTTCATCTCAATGGGCGGTGCCATCCCCTCACTAACACGCTTGTTAGGAGGGTTGAGGACGCCATAATAGAAAATAGCGAGGAGGCCAAGGCCGACAAGAGCAATCACGCCAAGCATCACCTTCCCCTGGCGTGATTGTTTAGGTTCTTCGGTTTCAGGTGTGAGGTCTGTCTCTATAAGATCGTTCACAGGTCTTCAATCTCCCTTTCCACTTGGGACAAGTAGGCATCCTCAGTAGCCTCAGCTTCAGGCGATAATTGTGCCCTGGTCTCGGGGGGACGATTACGCCGACTCCAATTACGCGTCATCCAGCCTGCGGCAAGCAGGCCCCCCACAGCCAAAAAGATGGGCACAATCCAGGCCAGCCAATTGATCCCCTCACGGGGTGGCTCACCCAAAACAACCGGGCCATAGAATTCGATAAATTGTTGTTTGATTTCTTCCTTACTCTTGCCTTGCGCCAATCCTTCGTCGATTAGATCACGCATTTGTTGGCAGACCTTCTGTTCACAAACATCGAGCCGAATACCCTGACAGATAGGGCACCAGAGCTCCTTCTGCAACTCGGCTGCAGGATCACCATCCTGCGCGAACACAGGTACAGCCACCAGGAGCAAGAAAATAAAAGAAATAAGAAAACGTTTAGGTATCATAATTGTCATTGAGACGAAAGGCGGGATATATTGATTTTATTAGAGCGATTATAGCACAAATCACCATCCCCAAACATGCGGTGGATCATGGATGGCATTAAGGTTTGATTAACAAGCCCCTCCCAGAATGAGAAAAAGACTATGACACCCCTGTCCGTCTTCGCATCCACACCCATAAAACAGCAGAAGTGAAGGCCAGGAAAAAGAAGGAAACACCGCATAAAAGGGGCCAAAAGAAAGCGGCCAGCCCCATCTTTTTGACTTGCCAATGATCGACCCAGAGATCATCCTCGGAAACGATGTCGAGCGTATGAACTCCACGACGAGTAGCGGCAATCTTGAGCATGCGTCCTGGCCGCGCCACATAGCTGCGGGGTTCAGCACCATCTATGGACACAAGCAATGGGGCGGCGGGAGCATCTGCCGGAACGGCGATGCGTAGGGAAGCACCAACAAAGCTTAAACTGAGGGAGCCTCCGGCGGGAAGAACACCCATTTTGCCCAAGGTCGTGCCTGCGTGGGGCTCGAGACGATAATCAGAGCTGCGAATGGCCCAATGATCAGGAGGATGAGCGCCGGCATACATGCGTGGCTGTTCATCGACGGCGGTGGCATAGGCCCGGATGGCTGTGTAGACCGGGAGAGGGGTAAAGTCGGGCTCGACCAGGCGGAAGTAGTATTCAGGCTTGCCCTCATCGCGCCACTGGTAATCGGGACGTTTGAAATACCAGGTATTGGCCACACCCAGCCAGGGCCATTCTTTTTGGATACGCTCGTACGCCAACTGCAGATAGCGCGCTTGCTGTTCTTCACTCACCTGACCGAAACGTTTATCAGGGACATCGTCCGGAACCGCATTCCAGTTCATCTCGCTGAGCCAGATAGCCTTGTGAGCGTCGCCGTGAGCCACCATCAGGTCTCGCATGAACATGGGACGGGAGAAATTGAGTACGCGTGGGTTCATGCGCCGATCGGTGGGACCTGACCACAAACCGTAGCCCTGCATGGCCACGATATCAAAACAGTCTTTGGCGCCAGCCGCGTACATGCGCTCCATGAAAATCAAATCATTGAGGGCATTGCCCGGAGGTGGGGCCTCGGGTTGAAGGACAATGGTCGAGGCCAGGGCCCCATTGATAATGACCACATCAGGATCGGCGGCACGGGCAGCACGGGCCCCTGCACACAAAAGCTGCGTGTAATCCTCAGGACTGATGGCGTAGTTCCCCCATTCCGGATAAATGTTGGGTTCATTCCACAACTGATAGTAACGAATCCTGCCCTGGTAACGCTGCACCAAAACCGAAACAAAATCGGCAAAGTCCTCTATGCGGTCGGGAGGTGCATAAGGGCCAACCTCATCCCCTTGCGCTCGTGTCCAGCGGGGAGGATTGCTCACCCGCACAATCAACTGCAAGCCATACTGATCTGCCAGATCGACAATTTGATCGTATTTGTCCCAGGCCGAACGATAGGGTTCGTGGCGTCGATCCTCAAAATCGCCTTTGCCGTGAATCTCGATATCTTCCCAGACGAATTCCTGGCG
>JAADFV010000186.1:5369-10780 GCA_013152695.1 Chloroflexota bacterium
CGCTCGCGGGTGGCGGGATCAGGCTCCTGTTCCAGAAAAACGTTGACGCCGAAGGGATTGACGCCGCTATAAGCTGCCGGTTCCTCTTCTGCCAAATGCAAACGGGGGCGAAGGAGATCGGCGCTGAGATCGGTTAGACCCTTGATCTGAGAAAAAAGCTGTTCTTCGCCTGTTAGCTGAAACAAAGCCCCCGTCCGCCATCCTATCCCCACCAGGAGAAGACAGGCGAGGATAGGAATGGGGATGAAGAGGATAACAGCCAGTTTACGAAGACGATGCGGATCGAACATAGTAAGGAAGCCGAGCAACGGGCTCGGCTTCGGGGAGAATGGATGGGATCAGGTTAGTTTTTGTAGAAAGTAATACCGGTGCACTGAACACTTTCGTTGATGGTCTTGGTCCACTTTTCGGAAAGGGGTGTAAGATCACCAAAATTGCTGGAAAGACCACCGAGAGGAATTTCTGAGGGGCAGGGAACCACGTAGATTTCCACTGGCGTGCCAGCAGGGGCAGGGCCACCAAAGGGAGAGAAGCCCCAAACACCGTCACCGACACCGTCACAGCCAGAGCATTTGAGTTTGCGAGGACCATAGAAGGAAACCACGACACAAACACCATTGATAGGATTGTTTTTCTTGTCGCGTATAAATCCATTGAAATAGGTCTGTCCCGGATTAGGATCGCAACGTTCGCTCTTCCCGAGAGTGTAGGGGAAGGTTGGGGCGGGTGGGGCTGTGGGAACGGGTGTGGGCGTGGGTGGACGCGGCGTCGGCGTGGGTGGTGGTGCAGGAATGCTGGCCACGACCTGTACCAGATCGATCTGTCCTTCTTTATCCACTAAGCGGTCGATAATCCAGCCGGCCTTGCCGTTGAAATCGATCTGCCACCAGTCGCCGGCAGGATTTTTGCCGGTGATGCTAAATTTCTGCCCCTGGGCAGCGCGGCCAACGATGGGATAGTTGGTTCCTGGTCCCTGGCGTATGTTGACCGTCTCACGGGTAATGATGACCTTGGGAGGTACCGGCGTTGGCGTGGGGGGCACTGGCGTGGGGGTGGGAGGCTCGGCAGTAGGCGTATCTGTGGGAATAGGGGTGGGAGTATCCGTCGGTAAAGCAACCGATTCTCCTCCGCTATTGTTATTGATCTCTGTTTCGAATAATTGAGCATTCGCCACCTGACCTTGAGGGGTTGGCGTGAAGGTCGGGCGCGGGGTGTATGTCGCAGTGGGTTCTGGCGCTTGCTGTTGGCCCAACAGATTGCAGGCACTCACGCTAAATAAAAGTAGCAGGCCTGCAGCCAGAAGATGCCATTTTCGTTGTCGTAGCATAGTTTTGGATCCTCTCTTTTCCCTGATTGGGAGGTATTGCATCGTCAAGACTGGCACAATATGAACCTTGGAAAAATAGTAGGACAATTAGTCCTCCGGGAGGTGGCGATGATACGTTGCAATTTCCGCAAGGTCTGGCTAGCGAAAGTACGAGTTTCAATACCGATCCTTGCTGCCACCTCCCGGAGGACGTGTATCATCATATTACCAATGGAATTTCTCAAGAATCATGTTGTGCCTCGATGCTGTGCGATTATAGCATAATCGGGAAGGAAAAGGGGAAAGCGGCAATTCCCCGTATCGCGCCCATATTTTGGAAATGAGGCCCGATGCGCTGATCATTCCTCCCTCACATCTCTCTACTTCCGCCCTACAACAGGAGGAGCAGACCTGTGGTGCGCGCCGTGTACAGACCATGTGTAGCCCGGAAAACCTGTAAACCGGAAAACCGGGAAAAGACGGTGCCGCCTCCAACCGGCCTGGTTTTCTGGGTTACGGGTTTTCTGGTTTCCCGGTTTACAAAAGGAGCCGCCTCCCTTTTCCCTTTTCCCTTGTCACCTTGTTCCTTTTTTTCAGATCAGCGTCATCCCTTCGATCTGCGTCATCAGCGCTCTATTTTCGGACCAGGACAGGGACGAGGCCGGATCGACGCTCGCCGAATTTGCTCTTCCCCCGCCTCCATGCTAAAATGCTTGATTGCAATTATCGAGCCAAAACGAGGCGCCCCCAGGCGCCTTCGTTGTGTGAATGAGGAAAAACAAAATGTCGTATCTTCTCCAATCTTTAGAAGACCAACAACTTAAAGAAAATCCGCCTGAAATCAGTATTGGCGACATTGTCAAGGTCCATAACCGCATTGTCGAAGGCAAAAACGAACGTGTACAGGTGTTCCAGGGCACCGTCATTGCCAAAAATGGCAAAGGTCCCTCATCCAGTTTTACCGTTCGCAAGATCGGGGCCCACGGCGTTGGGGTCGAGCGTGTCTTTCGCGTCCATGCACCGCGCGTCGAAAAAGTAGAAATCATTCGCCACAGCAAAGTGCGCCGGGCCAAACTCTACTTCCTGCGTGACCGTGTCGGCAAGAGTGCCCGCCTCAAACAGCGACGACGCTAATATCGCCTGATGTCGCGGAGGGCTGGGGATAGGCTGATGCCTGAACCACAGCCGCTCAATTCATATGATTGACACGAAAGAGGCGTGAGTCCTACTCACGTCTTTTTGTGCTTATTTGACACATTCCCGAACCAATACATCCATCAGCACAGAGGAGCCCATCCTTCACTTCTGGAGCTACTATGCCTGAAATCACCGTTGCCGTTGTGCAAACGCAACCCGTCTTGGGGGATTTAGAAGCAAATCTCTATCACATGGCGCAAATGGTAGAGAAAATATGCCAAGAAGAAAACACCGATTTGATCGTCTTTCCCGAATTGGCGACGACTGGGGTCGAAAACGGTGTCAACTTCAACCATCTAGCCGAACGTGTTCCCGGCCATCAGTTCAATCTCCTGGCAGCTAAGGCCGCCGATTATGCCACTCACATCGTGTTTGGCCTGCCTAGCAAGGAAAAGGTGGAAAGTATCTTCTACAACGCTGCCATCGCCATCGGCCCTGACGGGGAATTGTTGAATGAGTATCGCAAAATTCATCTCAAAGGCGAAGAAAAACTCAGTTTTCGGCCCGGCTACCGCTTTTCCGTCTTCGACACCGCCTTTGGCACCGTCGGCGTGATGATCGGTTGGGATGTTGCTTTTCCTGAAGCGGCGCGTACCCTGGTTTTGCAGGGAGCCGAAATCATCTGCCTGCCTGCTGCCTACGAGGCTCCTTATCAACGGGAATGGCGTGCCTTTACCGTCGCTCGTGCTATCGAAAATGGTGTGTATCTTCTGGCAGCAAACCGCGTGGGAGACGAACCCAGCCGCCATTATTTTGGCGAAAGCATGATTGTCGCCCCCAATGGCGAGATCATAAGCCATATTTTTGATCCGGAAGAGGAAGAAACGCCTCCCACGGGCTATGCTTTTGCCAAAATCGATACCGATGCCGTGCGCCGCTACCGGGAAGAAATGCAGATCATCATGTCTCGATCACCGGTTTCCTACGGGCCTATTGTCAAAAAGTACTAAATTGGGTATAACCAGGATTGGCTAGATTCCATCCTCCAAACCACTCACACCCCTTTCAAAAGAGAGTTCGTCTCATGGAAATCCAGGCTCCCACACCCCCTCGCATCGATCTCCGTAGTGATACCTTCACCCAACCGACGCCGGCTATGCGTGAAGCCATGGCCACTGCTGCGGTTGGCGACGACGTCTTTGGCGAAGACCCCACCGTCCTCGCTCTCGAGGCCCTGGCCGCAGAAACCATGGGCAAACAAGCTGCTGTTTACGTCACCAGCGGCACCCAGGGTAATCTCGTCAGTCTCCTGGCCCATTGTGGCCGGGGTGACGAAGCAATTATGGGGCATCTCGGCCACACTTTTTTGTACGAGCAAGGGGGCTCTGCTGCCTTAGGCGGCATTCATCCCCGCACCGTACCCAATCAGGATGACGGCACCATCCGCCTGGAAGACCTGGAGGCGGCCTTACGTGCCGATAATATCCACTTCCCTGTGTCCCGCCTCATTATCTTGGAAAACACCCATAATCGCGCCTACGGCTCCTACCTGACGCCTGAATACACCGATGCTGTCGCCGATTTTGCCCACAGCCATGGCCTGGCTCTGCACATCGATGGCGCCCGTATCTTCAATGCGGCTGTCGCCCAGGACATCGACGTCAAGGAACTGGTGCGCAACGCTGACTCCCTCACTTTTTGCCTGAGCAAAGGCCTGAGCGCACCCGTGGGCTCGGTTGTTTGCGGCTCAGCCGATTTCATCCAGCGCGCTCGTCGCGCCCGCAAGGTCTTGGGTGGGGGCATGAGGCAGGCGGGAATCATTGCCGCTGCCGGAATCGTAGCCCTCAATGAGATGGTCGATCGTCTTGCCGACGATCATGCCAACGCCCGGCGTCTGGCGGAAGGAGTGGCAGCCTTGCCCGGCTTTAACGTCAATCTCGAGCGAGTACAAACGAACATCGTCTATATCGATATCGAGCATCCTCACATCACCGCAGACGAGGCGGTCATGCACTTGCACGAATCGGGCGTGGGTGTGTTGGCCACAGGTCCCCGCCGCCTTCGCGCTGTCACTCATTATGGCATCGAAGCCCGCCATATCGAACAAGCCATCCAGGCATTCGCCCAGATTTAACACGGGCCCCCATGCCCTGTTCTTTCCCACTTTTACATCACAAATTCCATGAAAAAACTTATCCCCAGCCTCCTCATCGTCTTCTTTGCTGCCACGCTTCTCCTTCCTTCCTCCGATGCCCAATCGCCGCAGGCCCTTAGCCCCGCTGCTCCCGCCGCCGTTCCTGGCGCCTGGGAAAGTGTCTGGCGCGGCAGTGGCATCGTTTATGATTTCACCTGCACCTCCGACCCGCAAATATGCTTTGCCGTGGGTACCAGCGGTTTATTGCTCGAAACAAAGGATGCCGGCATAAGCTGGCGATACCGCTCCCTGGGCAATGCCCCTGATCTCCACAGCCTGACCTGGAACAGCCTTGGGCAAGGCATCATCGCCGGTGCCGGAGGCGCCCTCTTTGTCAGCAAAGATCTCGGCCAAACCTGGGAGCAGATTCCCGCCTTCACCACTGCCGATTTGACCGCGGTCATTTTGCATGATAGTGGCCATGCCTGGGTCACTGCCAGTGATGGTGGAATCTGGAAGAGTGAAGATAGTGGGAAGACCTGGCTGGCACAAAACAGCGGTGTCAGCACGCGCCTCAGCAGTATCGCCTTTGTCGATGATCTCAATGGTTTTGCCGTGGGCGCGAAGGGGGTTGGGCTAAAAACCACGGATGGCGGCAGCACCTGGACGCCGATGACAACCACTTTTCCCACCTGGGCCGCGATCAACACAATTGCTTTCAGTGATGCCAGCCACGGCTGGCTGGCCGGTCAGGCGGGCATGATGCGTGCTACCAGTGATGGTGGCGCTACCTGGCAAGTCGTGACCAGCGGCCTAGAAGGCGACGGCATCGAC
>JAADFV010000187.1 GCA_013152695.1 Chloroflexota bacterium
TAGTAGATGTGTACATCCTTGGGGCCTTTACGTTCGATAATAGCCACCAACTCATAACCGCGTGCCTTTGCATAATTGTTGAGCATCGTAACCATTTCTGTCCAGCGAGGTGGATTGGGATTCGTAACATCATGGTACATGATGATGTCAGGCTGAACCGTATCGAGGTAGTCAAAAGAGAGGCCCTGGTGGGCGATGTGCTCATCAGTCAGGCCAAAAGGATCCACCGCACGCCAGCGCGAGAAGTAGGGAATCCAACCGGCTTCACTGGCTACGATCGTGTATCCCTTGTCGGCATAGGGCTGTAGAGCAAGGCCAATGGCGCGTCTGTCATCGAATTGGGTTTGATAGAACGAGGACGCCAGTAGATAACTTTCGCGGATGGTGAATAGAGCCAGAACCAGCAAGAATACGAAGCGCATGTTGGCAAGAGTAATGTTTGTCTTGATGGCGGGTCGCCAACGTTCTGCCCATTTTAGAAATATCAGTGCCAATGCCAGAACTTCTAAAAATGTAGGGTTGTTTAGGGGAACCGCCAACGCAAAGATACCTATCAGTAGGCCGGCGAGGAACGGCATCTGGCGACGGATATCATGCCAACGCAGTTGGGCCATATCATGAGGGGCGAGCACCCCCAGGGCATAGGCAGCAGCCAACAAAAAAAGCGGATAAACGGTATATTGGAAGCGAAAGCCGATGTTCTGTGTCTGTTCGATTAACAAATAAAACCAGGGGAAGAGAAAGGCCGGCAGGAACAAGAAAAATACCTGAGACGCTCGTTCCCGTTTATCAATCATCAGAGCACTGCCAAACAAGAGCAGGAGGGGCGCAAGAAAACGGAACATACCGTAGATGTCCCAAATATACTTTAGATGAATGATTTCGGGCCCAGATTTTACATAAAATGTGTTTGGCAGAGGATAACCGAAATAGAACCATCGCCAGACGAAATATATCAACCCCGGCAAGATCAAAAAAATAAGAACGTTGCGAACGAATGGTTTTCGTTCCTGGCTTGGGAGCAGATACCAGGTGATGACCAGGACCAACAGGCCGTAGAGCACACCCTCGGGGCGTGTCAGGCAGAGGAGGAAAAGGCTGACTGGTAAAAGAATGGTAGCATACTTGCGAAGCCGATCCCCCTGGCGATAGAAAATGAGAATGGTTTGCGCCAGAAACGAAAGCAGGATAAATAACGAGAACAGGTTAGTGGCAAAACCGAAGCGGACATAATAAGCAGCCGGACCCGCGGCAGAGGCACCTGCCGCAAGCACCAAAGTGATGATTTGACGTCGTCCCCACCCATAGGCCAGGAGCCCCAACAAGATGGCGGTTGCTCCCCCCGCCAGCAAGCTCAATATCCATGCTGCCATCTCCATACTACCACTCAGACGATAGACGCCTGCCAGGAGCACTGTCCATAAGAATTCTGTAGACCCCTCGACCGGGTCTTCGCCAAGATTCCAGACCAACCCCTGTCCCTCAGCCAAATGCCGGGCAAAGCGGAATGTGATATACGCATCTTCCGAAGGAACGACGGGGTGTGTAGCCTGGGCAATGATTAAAAGGAGGATGACGAGGACGAGGGCGAGAGAAACTCGTTTCCAGTCCCGCTTGAGCGAGAACAATGGCATTAGATATCCGAGATGCATGTGCGGGGCACAGACAACAGGAAGTACTTACCCTTCTCTGGAGAGAGACACTGCAGTGAGTACTTCCTAAAAAATGATGTGATCTGGTTGACTGGGGACAGGGAGGATGATAGCATCGTTTTTTGTTGCCTGTCAAAATACAGCTTGCTATGCCTTCCCTACTGGTTGACAATCATTTGGCTAGGTGATAAGGTTTTAGTGAGTAAGCCGCATGTCTACAACAGTAATGAAGTATTATTGAAGCGTTTTCGAAGGTTGCAGAGGAGATTCTCATGATTTTTTACCCTCGCCGAAATCTACTGATTATCCTGACAAGTCTGCTTGTGACCCTGGTACTATCCTCAGGGGCGTGGTCAGCTCCTGATACCATTATTCCCCCCGACCGCCGCGTGAACTGGAATCCAGGAGTGACGGGGGGTATTCCTAACAGGGCGATCGTAAACAGTGTGACGGATTTCGGGGCCGTTGCCAACAATGCCAGTAAGGATAACCGTGTTGCTTTTCAATCAGCAATTGATGCGGCTGCAGCCGCGGGCGGGGGTACAGTTTTCGTGCCGGCCGGTACTTACTATATCAAGTCCCCCAATCAATATTACTCTGGGATCGAACTACGTTCCGGTGTGACTTTACGTGGCGCCAGTCCATACACGACACACATTGTCTTTGACTTTTCCGGTGTGTCGAAAGAGGTTAATGCCGTCAAAATCTTGGGTTGGCAGACGGGGAGTTTTGTTTCGGTAACAGGAGGCTATACCAAGGGTTCGCGCACACTGACTTTGGCAAATGCTTCTTCTTTCAAAGCAGGGAATTTTGCCGAGTTACAGCAAAAGAATGATAGTCGGATTAGTAACGAATCTTGGGCATTGAACGCTGTGGGGGAGATCGTAAAGGTAGTGGCTGTCAGCGGTAATCGCATCACCCTGGCCGAACCCCTCCATTACACTTACCAGGCCAGTTTGCAGCCCGTAATTCGTACGGTCAATATGATTCATGATGCAGGCATCGAGAAGTTGCATCTACGTCGGGCCGATCGTGGTCCCGGGCAGATGATTCTCCTCTACAATGCCGCGAATGTATGGGTACGAGAAATTATCAGCGAGGATATCCTCAACAGCCATGTTCTGGGCTATGCTGCTTATAAGTGTGAAATCAGCGAAAGTTATTTTCATCATGCCTACAGTTACGGTACAGGGGGGCAGGGCTATGGCGTAGGCTTCGAGATGCACACGACCGATTGCTTGGTTGAGAATAACATCTTTCGTTCTCTACGCCATGCTATGATCGTTCAGGTAGGCGCCAGCGGCAATGTTTTTGCCTACAATTATTCGCGCGAACCAGTTCAGACTCAGGGCGGGAACTGGACGCCTCCTGACATTAGCGTACACGGACATTATGCCTCGTACAACCTGTTTGAAGGCAATATCGTTCAGGAGATAGATGATTCCGATTATTGGGGGGCCTCAGGGCCTGGCAATACTTTTTTGCGCAACTGCACGCAGGCCGAAGGGATCGAGCTCATGAATGCCTCGCACAAGCAAAATATTGTAGGAAATGTACTGGGCTACTCTCTTAACGTTATTTCTGACGATGGCACTGTGCGAGATACGCTGATCCATGGCAATTATCAGCTGGGCAGCGTACAATGGGATCCTTCGATTCCCGATCGCAATATTCCTAAGAGCTACTATCTCGGCAGCAGACCCAGCTTCTACCGCAGCCAAAACCTGCCCTGGCCATCCACAGGGCCGGATGTCATCCGCAATGCCGCTACCTGCATCAATCCTGCGCGCCAACGTTGGGATAGTGGTCGTTATATCTATCTTTCCTCCAGCGAAGCCAGCACCAACTGTACGCCTGCCGCTAATCGTACTTCTCGTTTTGTGGAAACATGGGGCTATGTCATGCCTGCTGGTACCGCCGCTAAAGGCAGTAAAGTTACGGCTCACCGTCCTGATGGCACACAGATCGGTTGCTTCACTGTTCACACCCCCAATGACTACGGCTTAATGCGAATCTACGGAGAAGATCCCAGCAAACCGAGTGCCCCTGGGGCTCGTGATGGCGAAAAAATTACATTTCGCGTCAACGGTGTTACCATGCAAGATAGCCAATCTTTGTGGGACGTCCGTTGGCAAGCCAGTCGTGACAATCAGCGAGCTTATCAGGTCGACCTTTACGCGCAGACGCCGGCCACGATGACACCCACCCCCGTCCCTACCACCAACGCCACTTCACGCCAACACCGGGCCCTTCACCGACACCCACCATCACTCCCACACCCACCCTCACACCAACCCCCACTGTTTCTCCCACGCCGACCGTCCCCACCTTTGCCCTCAATCTAAATCCGGTGGCCGATACTTACCTTAGCGCCTGGTCGCCCGACACCAACTTTGGCAGCGCCACCACCCTGGGAGTGCGTTATGAAAACGTAGAAGCAGCGCTCCTACGCTTTGATCTCTCGGCCATCCCTCCTGGCTCGGCGATTATCGAGGCCAATCTGCGTCTTTTTGTCCTCGATCGCAGTAACGGCAACCCCATGCAGGCCCAGATTTATGCGCTCAAACGCAGCTGGGCAGAAACGGAAGCCACTTACTATCAGGCGACGAACAGTGAGAGCTGGGAACAACCTTTGGCCAGCGGTGCCAGTGATCGTACTGCCGAAGCGCTCGTTGCCGTAGATTTCCCTGCCTTCGGCTGGGCAGATATTCCTCTTGTCACCCTGGCTCAAACCTGGCTGGAACAGCCATCCAACAATGAAGGGCTCCTCATTTTGGGGCAGAGTCCGGGGCCTGTGCATTACAGCCTGGCCAGCCGGCAATACGCCAGCGCCGATCGGCGTCCGCAGTTGCAGATTCGTTACGTCTTGCCAACTGCAACCCCAACGCCTACCCCCACCGCAACATCAACGCCCACGACAACGCCTACACCCACGGTGACCCCAACCTCGACGCCAACACGAACACCGACGGCAACGCCGACGGCTACAACAACTCCGACGGCCACGCCCACGCCGACGATTACACCTACAGCGACTGCCACACCCACACCCACAGCGACTGCCACGCCCACAGTTACGCCCACACCCACCGTCCCTACCTTTGCCCTCAACCTCAGCCCTGTGGCCGATACTTACCTTAGCGCCTGGTCGCCCGACACCAACTTTGGCACTGCCACCACCCTGGGAGTGCGATATGAAAACATAGAAGCGGCGCTCCTACGCTTCGATCTCTCGGCCATTCCTCCTGGCTCGGCGATCGTCGAAGCAAATCTGCGGCTCTTTGTCCTCGACCGCAGCAATGGTAATCCCATGCAGGCCCAGATTTATGCGCTCAAACGCAGCTGGGCAGAAACGGAAGCCACCTACTATCAAGCGACGAACAGTGAGAGCTGGGAGCAACCTTTGGCCAGCGGTGCCACTGATCGGGCTACCGAAGCGGTAGTTGCCGTAGATTTGCCTGCCTTCGGTTGGGCAGATATCCCCCTTGCCTCTCTGGCCCAGACGTGGCTGCAACAACCGTCAGATAACGAAGGCCTCCTCATTTTGGGGCAGAGTCCGGGGCCTGTGCGCTACAGTCTGGCCAGCCAGCAATACGCCAGTCCTGATCGGCGGCCACAATTACAGATTCGCTATGTCTTGGCCACCGCAACTCCTAGCCCTACCGCCACAGCGACAGCTACACCGACGCCAACAGCTACGACAACGCCTAGTACGACGCCAACGCGCACGCCGACTGCAACACCGACCGCTACGATGACACCAACTTCGACGCCAACCCCCACCCCCACGGCAACTCGGACGGCCACGGCTACAGCTACGGCTACCGCAACCTTCACACCAACCCGGACGCCAACACTATCGCCAACGCCGACAGTGACGGCCAGCCCAACACCTACTTTCACACCGACGATCACGGCTACCTTCACACCAACACAAACACCAACGCTCACGCCTACACCCACTGTTGCTCCTGACACCGGCAATATCTCCGGCATTCTTTATTATGACCATAACGGTAATCAGGAACAGGACGGAGACGAAGCCGGCATTGCTGGTGCTATGCTTTCCCTGGCACCGGTGCAGCTCTCAGCCCAAGGTGTACAGGAATGGCAGACGACGACAGATGAGCATGGCTACTTCCTCTTTGTGGCTGTGCCTCCAGACGTCTACGATCTCTCCATTATTCTTCCTCGTGATTTGGTCAATACAACCCCCAACCGTGTCATTCTGGATGTCCGTGCCGGCAGCATCACCCAGCATAGTGCGGCTGTGATCACAGGCGGTTATCTACAGTTTTATCCCCTCGTGGCAGGTCTTCCTTAAAGTTTTTGCACTTCATCCCTGCCATTCATAAATAATGTAGCCATCGCCATTTTGCACGGCCGTGTAATGATTGGCGATAAAGGCGCGCAGTTCCGGAAATTCATTCGAGGTATCGCGTCCATGGGGCCGTGGTGATTTTTGCACATCGATGATAAAGCGAGGAGGATGGGCGGAGAGATCTTCGATAAATTTGGCGCGGAGCTCCTGGATGGTGGGGTCGGAGATGTGGTGGTAGAAATAGTAGTCATAAATGAAGGGGGTTGCCAGTCTTGCCTGCGCAATCAACATGGCATGAACAGCTCCTCCTGTCCAGTCGAGAGGCTGTACGCGGTCACCTTCAGCCAGGTGCTTTTGGAGAAACTCGGCAATAGCATCGACGCGCCCATACTTTGGCGGATCGGGTGGTTGCCCCCTCATTTGTCGGTAGAATTCATCACGCGGTGCCAGCGCCATCATGGCAACCAGAGCCACGAGGATGAGGGGGAATAAACGTTGCCGCAGTGATGTTGTCGATATTGGCAGACGCTGTAAAGACAATCCTGCTAAAACAACGATAAAATACTGAAACGGCATCCAATGGTAAGGCCAAAATTGCCCGCTGAAAACCGGCTCGATGCTGTAAGCGAAGGCCAAGGCCGCCAGCAACCAGAGTTGACGTTTCTTCACAGAAGCTGATTTTTGCCCAAAAAGTGCCACATAAAGCCCCAGAACTGCCGGAGCCAACCATACACCTAATCCGCCCAACTGTCCGTATGATCGCCACAGATACAAATCTCGCGTAATTCCTCGGATTACCTTGTGATCACCGGTCATTCCCAGGTGCAGAGGCATGTAATGTCGGGTCATATCAAGGAACGCCGGCCAGGCACCGATATGATAAATCCACCAACCTGCCGCCAGTAAGGGGAGTGCCAGCCCTGCCAGCATAATTATACCCAACCCGAGGCCCTCCCTCAGTCGTTGTTTCCAAGAGGATGCTTCTTTCGTCATGATCAGCATCCCCCATGCAAGGGGCAGACCGATTGCCAGTGGAGGTTTGACGGTTGCTGCCAGTCCAAATAGCATGCCAATGCCGGCTGCATGCAGCCAAATACGCTTATTGGGGGCTGCCATCGTCCACCATACTGCTGCGGCAACAGGCAAGATTGCCACATAGTCGCGTTGCAGGCTCATGCTGGGGCCGTGCTCGAAATAGGAGAGAGCAAAGAGCATCACACTGCCGGCAGCCACAGTCCGTCCAAATCGGCGCATGATTCCCCATGTCACCACCAGTAGGGCCGTTAGCCAGACGACATCGACTATTCTAAAAGCGGTGTCACCGTATCCCAACCATTTACCTATGGCCAAATGAAAGAGCAAGGCACCAGGGTAGTCGGTTGTGTAAATATCGCGGTAGGGCACAGCACCATAGCGGTCGATCAGAAATGCCATGTAGGTGAGTAAAGGGGTATCGTGCACCATGCGCCATGATAACGATGCTGCCCATTGCGCCACGAGATAAACAAATAGTCCTCCTAAAATAGCAGAACTTACAAGAGAGTCGAGTCTTGCTTTGATGAGTTTTTGCCATGTGTGCATGATGTTCATTGGCAGAAGGCAGGAAAGATGAAGGGAGCTGGAAATAGCGAGGTGCCAGATTATCAGGGCGTGGCAGCAACGAACGCCAGGACAGCGGTATTTCTTTTGATTGTAGTGGAGGTGGGGAATACGGTCAACAATTACGGAGGCGTGCTCGCCAGCTTTTCAAAGGGTTTTAGCTCCGAAATTGACGCCCCCCATTAGGATTTATGGTTTTCTGGTAGATTATGGTGTATAATATTGCACATACCTAATATATCACCGATATTTCTCCATCTTCACTCTAGAACAATACAATGCCAAACACATGCACACCCACCATCGTTATTTGTGATCCTATTCATGCGGATGGGATAGATCGCCTGCGTCAGATCGGACACGTCATATCTCTTGATCGGCGCTATTCACCTGAAGAGTTGATCGAAGTAGCACGAGAAGCTGACGCCCTCATCGTGCGAAGTCGTACGCACGTACCTGCGGAAGTAATCAACAATCTCTCTAAGCTTAAAGTGATTGGACGGGCAGGCGCCGGACTCGATACCATCGATGTCTCGGCAGCACGGGCTCGCGGGGTAAGCGTCGTCAACGCTCCAGACGCCAATACCGTTGCTGTGGCTGAACACACCATCGGTCTCATGATTAGTCTCGCCAGGCATATCCCTGCTGCCGATGCTTCACTCAAGCAGGGCTACTGGCATAAGTCGAAACTGCTTGGCGTAACACTTTACGGTAAAACCCTAGGGATTATTGGCTTCGGACGGATTGGTCGTGAGGTGGCCAAGCGTGCTGCTGCTTTTGGCATGCGCATTATCGTGAATCAGCCCCGCCTGACCCCGGAATTAGCCCTGGCAGCCGGTGCTGAACCCCATGATCTTTATGATCTGTTGGCAGAAGCTGATTTTGTCAGTATCCATATCCCCTTACGTCCCCAGAATAAAAACCTCATCGGGGCGCGGGAGCTGGCCTTGATGAAACCTCAAGCTTATCTGATCAACACAGCACGGGGTGGCATTGTGGATGAAGAAGCACTCTTGGCCACTTTGCGTGCCGGACATCTGGCCGGGGTTGCCATTGATGTATTTGCCAGCGAGCCTACACCGAATCTTGAGCTTGTTCAACACCCTCGCGTCATTGCCACACCGCATATCGCCGCCAGTGCCCGCGAAGCGCAACGCGACGCTGCTTTGACCGTAGCCGAGAAGGTGGCAGAAATATTGGATGTCTGGCAGAGCTCGGCAGGTAGCCTTAATCTGCGAGTCGTTCCTCTCGATCAAGTTGTGACCCATGAAAGTGTCGATCCAAAGCGGGTGCAGCGACTGCGAAAGCGCTTAAGTAAAGATGGTACGCTCTCTGATCCGCCCGTTGTGGCTTTTTGGGATGGAAAGTACGTGGTACTTGATGGTGCTACCCGCACATCCACCCTGCGGGAGATGGGCTTCGAGCACATCATTGTCCAAACCACAACCCCCGATCAGGATGTGCAGCTGCATACGTGGAACCATGCCGTCAGTAACCTTGATTTTGATGCCTTCCTCGCCGCCATTGCCGATATCCCGCACTTACATGTAGAAGAGGTAACACAAGAAGAAGCCGAAACCCGTCTGCTTAAGGGCAGCGCCTTGAGCTACATCCATCACCCCACTCGTGGCTTTATCGCCTTGCAAGTAGAAGCACCAACATGGCTGGAACAGCTGGATGTGATACGCGATATCGTTGATGTGTATAGTCGTTTGGGGAATGTGGAACGTACCTTGGTGACGGATATCAGTCGTTTGCAGCATGATTTTCCTGATCTTACCATGTCTGTTGTTTTTCGTCCTTTGGAGATCAAGGAAATTTTGCAAGCTGCGTCTTATGGACATCCCATGCCGGCGGGAGTGACACGTTTTGTCGTTCTGGGGCGCATTCTCCGTCTTAATGCTCCTTTAGACGAATTGAAGAAACCCGGCTCTTTGTCAGAGAAAAACCGTTGGTTACAGCGTTTGTTGACGCACAAGCTGGCTCGGTCAGGTGTGCGCTACTACCAGGAACCGGTTTTTCTCCTTGATGAGTAGAGACCGTACCGATGTCGAGTGAATCTGGTCCTTTCGCTGATAAGGTAGTGGTGGTGACCGGGAGCACGCGTGGTATTGGTCGGGCGATAGTACTGGCGCTGGCAGCTGCTGGCGCCAATGTCATCGTTCATGGTCGCACGGCATCGGAGCGTTCAGCGATTGTGCTGGCCCATGCCGAAGCCTTTGGCGTGCAGGCACATGCGCTTTATGCTGATATTTCTGTGGAGACGGAAGTGACGAATTTGGTGGACGATGCCTGGGCTTGGCATGGGTATGTCGACCTGTGGGTGAATAATGCCGGCGCCGATATTCTCAGCGGGGGGCGGTATCAGCTGGGCTGGCAAGGCAAGCTGCAGCAATTGCTGCAAGTGGATGTGCAGGGAACCGTTTTTTGTTCAGAATTGGTAGCAGCACGGATGCTCGAGCAGGGGTGGGGGCATATAATCAATGTGGGTTGGGATCAGGCAGAAGTGGGAGGAACGACGTCGGCGTCAGGACGCTTGTTTAGTCTGGCCAAAGGGGGGATTATGGCCTACACACGGGCGTTGGCACGTGCTCTGGCCCCTCGTGTTCGTGTCAATTGTGTGGCGCCAGGCTGGATCGAAACTGCCTGGGGGCAAGAAGTAAGCCAAGCACGGAAGGAGCGTATCCGTCAAGAAATTCCGCTTCAACGCTGGGGTTCTCCGGCCGATGTTGCTGAGGCAGTGGTCTGGCTTGCCTCTCCTGCCGCCAGTTATATCACCGGCCAGACCATTCGTGTCAACGGAGGTGTGGTCGTCAGTTAGTTTGTATCGGTTTTGGACGATCTGTATTGATGCGATCGTTTATTTTTTCTTAACCAACGATGATGAGGCAATATCGAGAAGCTTCATCTTCGTTTATTTTTGGTCTAATGCGTGTCTTTCTCGGAGCTTGATCGCTAACACCAGGCTCTGAATTTCAACCATCCATTTCCTCGGCCCGACTGGCTTGTGGCCAAATCTCTGCCACTTAATCAAAGGAAGTTACCCTCATGTCAATCGAAACCGTTGTCAGTTCTCCAACTAAGACAGTTGTTATTAGTCCTGATAAACCCTTTGTCATCATCGGCGAACGCATCAATCCCACGGGACGTAAAAAGTTGGCTGCGGAGATGCTTGCCGGTGATTTTAGCCGGGTACGCGCCGATGCCATTGCTCAGGTGCAGGCAGGAGCCCAGATTTTGGATGTCAATGCCGGTTTGGGGGTAGCCAATCCGCACGAGGTAGAGCCCGAGATCATTACGAAAGCCATACAGGTTGTGCAGGAAGTCGTCGATGTTCCCATTTGCATCGATTCATCTGTTCTCCCTGCCCTGGAGGCGGGACTAAAAGCGGCCTGGGGCAAACCTATCGTCAATTCGGTCACGGGTGAAGAGGAACGTATGGAGGCAGTGTTACCTCTCGTGGCCGAGCGCGGCGCCGCCGTAATTGCAGTCACCAATGATGAGCGGGGTATTTCCTATGATCCCCTGGTCCGCTTCGAAGTCGCGAAGAAGATCGTGGATCGGGCTATTTCTTATGGCATTCCCCGCGAAGATGTATTGATCGATCCCCTGGCTATGCCGGCAGGGGCTGTACCCGGTAGCGCCAAGCATCTCATTCAGCTTGTACGCATGGTTGCTGAAGAATTAGGCTGTAACACGACCTGCGGCGCCTCCAACATCTCATTTGGTCTCCCCAATCGTAGAGCCTTGAATGCCCATTTTGTCAGCATGGCTATTGCTGCCGGTATGCCATCTGCCATTACCAATCCTCTCATTCCCGAGGTCATGATCGCTATTCGTGCTGCCGATGCTTTACTGGGGCATGATGAGAACTGTATGGCCTGGATTCAACTACAGCGGGCCATGGAATCAGCAGCCGGCGAGGTTGGGGGTGGGCTTGCTTCCACAGAAAGGCCTCGTCGCCGCAGACGCACTAGTCGGCGGCAATAACGGTGTGCCAAACTTTGATTTTTTGGGGCTATCAGAGCATAATATGGGGAGCTAAACAAAGAGGACGCTAACTCTCGCCAAAGCTAGCGTCCTCGCCTCCAGCCCTCTCGCGGCAGTTGGAGGTATTAGGCACCGCCTGTCCATGATTGCGGTAACCCTCTGATAGTAAATACTATTGTTCCACAATCATGGGTCTTTCGCAATACGTAATACTACTTATTTGATGGGGCAATTTTCCCCTATTGGTTGATTTGGCAATTCTTTGTCGGTAAGAGAGTTTTCTCTTTACTGAACGAATAGGCCCCATTATAAGAGTATTCTCAACCTGAATTGTGCTCATGAATAAGTCACAAAAAGCCTTATTGGTCGAGGATGATCCTTTTATGCGTGGAGCAGTCGAGGACTTCTTGATCGATCACGACTTCGTTGTGACGGCTGTGTCCACCTATACGCAGGCCGTACAGGTAGCCATGGAGGGAGGGGCAATAAGCTACCAGTTGGCAATACTCGATATTTCTTTGCCTTATTCTTCGGATGAAGATAGGGCTGTCCGAAAGCCCTTGGGTATCGATCTTTGTCGCCGCTTGAAGCGGCATAATCCGGATTGCGGTGTCATTTTGTGGTCTGCCTATTCGCATTATCTTCCTGAAGTGACGCAATTTGTAGCAGAGGGGGTAAAGGGCCTGGCTTATATCCCCAAAGGAAGCCGGATGACGACCTTGCAGAAGGCAATTACAGAGGTCCTATTGGGCGAGGTTGTACTGGGTGTGCGTTATGACAACAGTTATGATGAGGGGGTCGAAAGCCGGTTTGTATCGTCATTACCTCAGGAACTTGCCGAAATCGTAGTCGAGGTGACACGCCGGCTCCCGCTTTTGACCACGCGCCAGTTTCAAGTCATGGAATTGCTCCCCCGCAATCCCCAGGCTATTGCGCAAGAGCTAAACTTGGCCGTGGCAACAGTGCGCAATTATATCGATGCAGCCTACGCCAGGCTCGGTTTACGTGACGGTGATTTTTACACCCAGCTCTATCGTCGTGAAGCCATTATTGTCTTAGCATTCGTCCTGGAAAAATTGCAGCAGCGACAGAGGAAATAATGCCAACCCCTCCCCCACAATCTTCCCATTCCTGGAGCTGGGCTGCCAAAATGACCCTGGCATGGGGAATCCTCGTACTTTTGTTAAGTGGCATCAGTGTTTATTCTAATTTTCAGCGGGTAGGGAAATGGACTGTGGGGACATTCACAACTTGGACGAAGGATAGACAATGCCTTGAAGTCAATCCATTGACACCTACTGATTGGCCGGGAATAGAAAGAGGGGTGTTACAGGTTGGTGATTGTATTTTGGCCATTAATGGTCATGCTATCAATGACATGAACACTGCTTATAGGATTGCCACATTTTTAGCTACGCAGGTGGATGAGAATGGGCAACCATGGCTACGTGTGAAAGTAAAGCATGGAGAAACCATATTTGAAGCAGTAACCCCAGCCATGTTATTGACGCCACGTCGTCTATTCGAGCAATTATGGGTGGTCTTGATTTCAGGATTATCGCTGTGGGGATTGGGGCTCGTGGTGTTA
>JAADFV010000188.1:0-1882 GCA_013152695.1 Chloroflexota bacterium
GGCCCACAAACGACTGCGACGATTGTCTTGGTGATTGTTCACGCCATTGCCGGCCTGATCATCGTGCTCGTTCCCATTCTGGTGACCAAGCGGGACTTAGTCGCCAGTGGCTTTATTGCCGTAACTGTCGGTGGCATTCTTATTGATTTAGGCGGTATTGCTCTCGCTTTTCTGAAACTCGGCAAACAGTTCCTTTTCTTCAGCGAGGGTGTGGTCTTCACGATCCTGGCCCCACTACTCTTACTCATGACGATTGCTTTTGCCATTGGATTTGTGAAGAAGATCGAAACCGCCTGAATTCATTCATCTCTTGAGTCAGCCATGCCTTTCCCTACCCGCGTTCATAAGCCATGTTGTCAGATGTGACTTGACGAACGCGGGTTGTTGTCTCCCCTTGTAGGGAAAATGTATGACTTTGCTCAGCGAATTGACAAAAGTCAATGACTGTGAATGACGGCTATGCTACACTATTGCAGACAACTTCTGTCTCTCACGGTCTCAAGCGAGGCCCCATCATAAAGCAATGGAGCAGAAAAATATGGAAACAATCAAAAAACGTTATCTCTATCTATTTGGTTCGACCAAGGGGCTGGTGTTGGTTGCCATCGCCCTGGTTTCCCTGGAGACCATCTTTTTTGGGATGCTCTCGGGCCCCATGGTGGAATGGGGTGTACGGGATTTTTGGGTACGCTTTACGGGTATGCAACTGGATGCCATGGAGCGTGAAGGGCGCATCATTATGCTTTACCACACCATTGCCATGGCCATTGTTGCCATCGAAGTTTACTTCATCACGGGTGTGGTGAAGATGAAACAACGCCAAAAGACGAATATCAATGCCACGATCACAGTGGGATACATCGTATCGATGATTTTTGGCATGTGGTTTGCTTATTTTGGCCGTAATTTCATTTACCATGGCTTGTTTATTTTTGGGCAATCCCTGGTATTTTTTGCTGGTGTGATGTTGACAGCAGCACTTTGGCCGTGGCGGAAGGAGTATCGAATCAGTAACCCTGATTATGCCCGTACCAGAGGCGGTCTGGACCTGGAACGGCTGGCTTTCTTCGTCATGGCCGTGGCGACTTTGGGTTCTGCTATTTTTGGGGCGGCAGCCGGGGCCAATTTCGGTACCCAGTTCGAGGTTTTTCTGGCCGAGGATATTGTGCGGGAGCCTCATAAAGTGCCGCTGGATCTGGCCGTGATCGGTCATCTCCACATTATGCTTACACTCATTGCAATCGCTCTGACGCTCATCATCGGACGTTGGGTAGATTTCAAGGGTAAACTGCACAAATGGGCCATGCCGTTGATGATCAGCGGTACCATTATTATCACCGCCGGTGTGTGGGCAGTCGTTCCCTTCGAAAATATTGCCCACATCATCATTAATGTGGGTTCTTTGCCGGTATTGCTCGCCTCCTGGTTGCTGGCTGCTTTCGTCTGGCGTCGCCAGGTGGAGCTTGGACTTGCCAAGAAAGGTATTCCTAAAGAGAAGGCAAGTTTCGCTCAAAAACTGAAAGCACTGTTGCATGATCCCTTACCCTTCGGTGCCACCTGGCAGATGTTGTTTATGAACGTAGTTGTGACAGCGGTGGGAATTTACTTGGCCATCAAGCTGGATGAGGTTATCCGGGAATGGCCGTGGCGGGAGGAACGTGTCACTCTAACCGGACATTGGCACATTCTTGCCGGCATCATCGCCACCATCATCTTGCTATACTACGCAGATCTGGCAGGGCTCAAGGGCAAAGTTCGCCAGTGGTTTGGCTGGATCGTCATCATTGCTTCGGATACGGCATTCGCCGCGGTTACACTCTTTACGACAAAGCGCCTGTATGTGAGTGAATCTGCGCAACAGCCCTTGGTCGATTGGACAATG
>JAADFV010000188.1:1958-7289 GCA_013152695.1 Chloroflexota bacterium
CTTGATTTATTCAAAAAAGAGGGCCGGTGGACGCAAGAACTAGCCGAGCCTGATCTGCATATCGACGAAAAGGAGGTAGAGGCATGAAATCACGAGTCGTAATAGCCATGTTTGCAGTGTTTTTGTTGCTGGCCATGGCAGGTTGTTCAGCATCGCCCCCACCAGCGCAGACACCACCGCTGGTAGATACTGGTATTGATCCTAACAGCTGGAGTATTGTTCCAGCCGGCGAATTTCTGATGGGATTGAATGACCACGAAACTCCTTTGGACTATGATTTCGAGATAATGGTTACCGATGTGACCAATGAGCAATTTGCTACTTTTCTCAATGATGCTCTGGCTGATGGTACGATCAAGCTAGGAGAGAATGGTGTTCTTGGCTACTACCCCGGCGATGAGTTCCATGGCTACGACCACGAACGCGAGATCAAGGCCGGAGATTGGCTACTATTCCCCTTGGATGAAGCTGATGCCCGTCTCCAGTTTGATGGTAGTACGTTTAGCGTTAGATCGGGCTATGAGAATCACCCTGCCACTATGGTGACCTGGTTCGGTGCCCGTGCCTATTGTGAATACTACGGTGGCTGGCTCCCCCTCGAGGAGGAATGGGAGAAGGCTGCACGGGGTGAAGAGGGTCTCGCCTTTCCTTGGGGTAATGAGATCGAGAAAAACAATGCCAATTACTACAAAAGCGGCGATCCTTTCGAAAGACCCGGTACGGTGGGAGATACAACACCGGTGGGATATTATAACGGCAAGAGCTACAATGGCTATCAGACCATGAATTCCCCCAGCCCTTACGGTCTGTATGATATGGGCGGCAATGTGTGGCAATGGACAGGCGGCGTGTACGATGATACTCATCTTCGTTACCTGAAGGGTGGTAGTTTTATGGACTATGGCTATAATTTGCGCAGTTGGACTCGTAACAGTGCCAGCCCCGATTACTACAGCATTTCCGTTGGTTTCCGTTGTGCACGAGGCAAATAGGAAGAAGACCATGCTCACACCCTTAAAAATGAGTCCTCATAAAGGCATAAAAACACACATAGACCATGGTATGAAGAACGTGGGTGCCCGGCTACGTCTCTACTGGTCGTTGATCAAGAGCCTGCAGACCGGACTTTTGCTCATTACCGGCGTGGTGGGCTATCTGAGCTGTGGACAGTCTATCTCTGGCCACGGCTGGGAGCTTCTGGGGGTGGTGGGGAGTCTGTTTTTGGCCATCAGCGGTAGCACCGTGCTGAATATGTGGTACGACCGCGACATCGATGCCGTGATGCAACGAACGTGCTGGCGGCCCTTGCCAGCAGGAAAGGTGGGCCCCTATGAAACTCTGATTCTAGGCCTGCTACTTTCTTTGGCCGGGGTAGGCTGGGCTCTGGCAATAGATCCTCTGTACGGGACCATCGTCTTTGGCGGCTTTTTCTTCGATGTCGTCGTCTACACTTTGTGGCTGAAGCGCCGCTCTCCCTGGTCTATTGTCTGGGGGGGGATGTCCGGAGCCATGCCGCTGTTGGCCGGCCGAGCGTTAGGCCTGGGGCAGTTGGATTGGATCGGTCTTTTACTGGCCGCAGCCATCCTTTTCTGGATTCCCACCCACATTCTCACTTTTGCCATGCGTTATGCCAGGGATTACGAACAAGCAGGTATTCCCACCATGCCGGGTGTGTATGGCTTCCGCTTTACCCGCGTGGTCATCGCTTTTTCCAGCATGTTGGCTATCGCAGCGATGGTGCTGGCTGCCTGGGGTGTGGGCCTGACGGCTGGAGCCATGTCTATGTTGTTGGTACTTTCCGCCGCCCTGCTCATTCTGGCCCTGACCAGTGTACTACGCCCTTCCCAACGACTCAATTTTAGTCTCTTCAAATACGCTTCGGTGTACATGCTGGTTAGCATGATGCTTATTGCCGGGCGGCTATTGTTCTGATAACGTATCTATTCAGCATTAAGGAGTCAATGATCATGTTCGGGAAAATTCTACGAATCATCGGCATCATTCTCATGGGCCTGACCTCAGCTTTGATGGTGCTGGGGGGCATTGGCACCATTTGTATCGCCTTCTGGCCTGAAAAATACCCTAGTCTGGCGATGATGATCCCCTATAAGCCCATCTATCAAGTTGCGGCCATCCTTACCATCATTGGCGGATTGCTTGGCATCTGGATGACGATTAAGCTCCGGCGCTTCAACGAGAAGAATTTCCAATACGCTGTCCTGATTTTGTTGCTGAGCCTTGCTACCGCTGGCGTGAAGATGTATTTCTCGAATAAGGTGCGCGGCAGCGTCGCTCCCACCAATATACGCTTTGATCTTACCTTGTTCACTTTGGCCTACCTCCTGATTATGCGAATTCCGGGTATCTGGGAAAAGGTTCGAAGTGCGAGGAAGGAAGGTAATGGTGGTAATACGGGGGCAGCAGTGGCATCGATCATTGCCGGTGTGTTGACGCTAACAGTGCAATTCTGGGCGGGACCTACGCACACATTCAACGGTGTCAATTATGCTGATACCTGGCATGGTGAAATGATGGTTGCAGGCTGGGTCTTGATTGCGCTGGGGGTCAGTACCCTTGCCTGGAGACTAACCAGACAAATATCCCCGCGGGCGGAGCAGCCGACGTCACTGGCGCCTGATGGCATATCAGTGTAAAATAACAGTAATCAATTGGCGGTTTGTACGAGTGGAGGTGCTTCTTTTTTACGTATTGATGACCTGAAGTATGTTCATGACTGCTAACATCCACATACAATATTTACGTTTCACACGTCAAAGAATGGAGGCAACAATGAAACGAACCTTACTCATTCTCACCCTATTTCTCTTTGCCTGGACCCTGGCTGCCTGTGGAGGCGATAAAACTCCAGAGGTAGACGTTGCTGCCACGGTCACCTCTGTGCAGGAAGCGGCTGATGCTACCGTTACGGCTGCACAAAAGTCGGCCGAAGCCACTGTTACGGCTATGCAAAAAGAAGCGGCCGCAACTGTCTCGGCCGCAGAGAAAGCGGTAGAAGAGGCAAAGATGGCGGCGGAAGAAGCGGCCAAAGCAGCCGAAGCCAGTGCACAGCCTGCTCAGGAAGAAAAAGGAAAAGCCGATCCGGTGCAGGCGATCCAGAAAGCTGGTTGTACGGCCTGCCATGTCATCCCTGGCTTTGAAGAAGGTGGCAATCTTGGCCCCGATCTTACGGATATCGCGGCACGGGCGGACAAGCACTTCATCGTCGAGTCCATGAAGGATCCTATGGCGAAAAAGCCGGAGTCATGCCCCACCGGGCCCTGTATTGATATGCCGCCGATGGATGGCATCCTTAGCCCCCCCGAGATCAGCGCTGTTGCCGATTATCTCCTCAGTGGTGGCGAGGGCGCGGCAGTGGTGCCGGCAGAAACAACTCCCCCCGAAACCGAGCCTGTTGCCCAGGAAGGGACGGGCTTGTTGACCGCGGAAGAGTTGGAACAGGGTAAAAGCATCTTCTTCAATCGGTGCGCCGGCTGCCACGGAGTGCTCCGGAAGGGCGCGACCGGTAAAGACATCACACCCGAAGCATTGGCCGAACGTGGTCGTGATCTCACCTTCATCAAGAGCATTATCACCAATGGTTTCGGCGGTATGCCCGCCTGGGGAAACCTGGGCATCCTTTCCCCGGAGGAAGTGGATCTGATGGCGCGCTTTGTGCTGTCGCCCGTGCCCGAGCCCCCAGAATGGACATTCTCCAACATCAAGGATTCTTGGACCCTGAGCGTACCTGTGGAGGATCGTCCGACCGAGCCCGAAACCGATCGTAACTGGGAGAACTTCTTTGGTGTGATTTTGCGCGATGTGGGCCAAGCCGCCATAGTCGACGGTGATACCAAGGAATTGGTCAATATTCTTCCCACCGGTTTCGCCACACACATTCTCCGTTCTTCCAAGGATGGTCGCTACTTCTATGTCATCGGCCGGGACGGCAAACTTTCCATGATTGACCTGTGGATGAAAGAACCTACGGTCGTGGCTGAAGTCCGCACTTGCCTTGATGCGCGTTCTGTCGATTCTAGCAAGTACGAGGGTTTCGAAGGGCAATATGCCATAGTCGGCTGCTACTGGCCCAGCGCCCTTGTGGTCGTAGACGGCCAAACGCTGGAGCCCCTGAAAATGGTCTCTACCCAGGGTTATGACCGCAGTCAGGGCGAGTTCATTCGTGAGAATCGTGTAGCTGCCATTGTCAGCTCCCACTTCAGCCCAGAGTGGATAGTGAACATTAAGGAAGGTGGGCAAATGTGGCTGGTTGACTATTCGCAACTCACGAAAAAGGGGCGTCCCCTGGGTATCAAGATGGTGGATACCGAACGTTTCCTACACGATGGTGGCTGGGACGGCAGCAAACGCTATTATCTGGAGGCGGCAAATGCTTCCAAGAAGATAGTTGTGCTTGACGCCAAGACCGGTGAATATCTGGCGTCGATCCCCGTCGGAGATAAACCTCATCCCGGCCGCGGGGCCAATTGGGTGCATCCCGAATACGGTCCTGTCTGGGCGACGGGTCACATCAAAGACAATAAGATTGCGATCATCGGCACCGATCCAGAAGGGCATCCTGAGAATGCCTGGAAGGTGGTCAAGATGCTGGAGACACCCTCCATGGGCAATCTGTTCATCAAGACCCACCCCAACAGTCCCTGGTTGATTGCTGACTTTACCGTGGCGCCTTCGCCCGAAATGAACCGCACACTCTGTGCCTGGGATAAGAATGATCTGGATAAGGAACCCAAGTGCTGGGAAGTACCCGGCGCCGCGGAGCTGAACGCCCGCATGGTTCACGAGGAATTCAATAAAGATGGCACCGAGTTCTGGGTTTCGGCCTGGGGCAATGTGGATACGCCCACTTTTATCGTCGTGTATGATGCCCAGACTTTGGAAGAGGTAGCCCGCATTACCGGTGACTGGCTCATCACCCCCACCGGTAAGTTCAACGTCTACAATACGGCCAACGACATCTACTAAGCTCCTCTCATCACTAAATCAAACCGGGAGCCACAGGCAACTGCGGCTCCCGGTTTTTTATGCCCACGAATGAGTTTTGGGTGCCGTACTAGGGCAAAAATATGCCTCGACAGGAAAATTGAGAGGAACTTGAAGTCCCGTGACGGTAGGCGAATCTTATTGGAGTATCTCATGCTGCATAGTCCAAAGGCGGTGGTAGAGTCCGCCCGCAGCAATGAGTTCATCGTGGCTTCCTTGCTCGAGAATACGGCCAGAGCGCAAGACTACTATCTCGTCCATTTGCTCCATGCCCAGGAGACGGTGAGTGATGACGAGGACGCTGCGCCGGGCCATGAGGGGCTCCAAGTC
>JAADFV010000189.1 GCA_013152695.1 Chloroflexota bacterium
GCTGTCGTCTAAAGCGTTTGCACTAGCCGAGTAGTAGCATCAAGGCTAATAAGCCGACTACTCCCACAAAGAGGGAGAGGGCATAGAGACCGACAAGGCCGCTTTGCAGCCGGGCTACGCCGCCACCGACCGATACAGTCACCCGACCGACACCGTTAACAATGCCTTCGATGATCGTTTGGTCGGTAAAGCGATAGAAGAAATTGGCAAGGGCACGGAGAGGATTGACGATCACGGCCATGTATAACTCATCCACCCAGTATTTGTGCTCGAGCAGTGGTTGCAAGGGAGCAAAGAGCCGTTGCAGGGCCAGAGACCAGCCGGCTTGTTGTACATAGCGAGCATAGGCCAGATAAATGCCAGCCAACGCCACCAGAGAAGAGCCACCCAGTAGAGCAAGCTCTTGAGAGGGTGGGAGTTCGGGCAAATGCGTGCCGCTAAAGACGAGATGCAAGCTACCTTCGAGGAGGTTGCTTTCTTCCAGGCCGAACAAGCTACCCACAGCGGCAGGAATTCCTAACAAGCCACCGAACAAGGCGCCGAAAGCCAGTACCCACAAGGGCCAGACCATCGCCCGCGGCTGTTCGTGGGCATGCTCATATAGCCGCCGGTTACGCGGCTTGCCATGAAATGCCCGAAATACAGCCCGAAAGCTGTAAAAAGCGGTGAGAAAAGCCGTTCCCAGACCAATAGCATAAAGAATTTTGTTCTGCTGATACGTGAAATACAGAATCTCATCCTTCGACCAGAACCCGGCCAGGAGGGGGAAGCCGGCCAAAGCGGCAGCGCCGATGAGGAACTGCCAGTAAGTGCTCGGCATCTTTTTCTTGAGCCCGCCCATCAAATCGATGTTCAACTCGCCATGCAAGGCGTGCATGACCGAGCCGGCCGTGAGGAAAAGCAGGGCTTTGAAGAAAGCATGAGTGGTAAGATGAAAGATGCCGGCCGTATACGCGCCCATGCCCACGCCCAAGAACATGTAACCCAATTGGGAGATGGTGGAGTAAGCAAGGATGCGCTTGAGATCAGTCTGTACGAGGGCAATCGTGGCGGCCATAAGCGCCGTCAGAGCGCCAATCCAGGCGACGACCATCATCGTGCTGGGCGCCAGTTCGAAAAGAGGATGGGTGCGGGCAATCATGTAGACGCCGGCCGTGACCATGGTGGCAGCATGAATCAAGGCCGAGACGGGTGTGGGGCCTTCCATGGCGTCGGGTAACCACACAAAGAGGGGTATCTGCGCGGATTTACCGGTGGCAGCCAAAAGCAAGAGCAACGTGATCCCACCCAGGGCAGAAACTGCGGCCGGAGAAGCCAGCTCAACGGCACGGAAAACATCAGAAAAGGCCAGGGTGCCTGCATCCTTGCCAAAAAGGAAGAATATCCACATGATGGCCAGGGCCATACCAAAGTCGCCTACCCGGTTGACAATGAAGGCTTTCTTACCGGCCTCGGCTGCTGAGGGCTTGTGGAACCAGAAGCCGATTAGCAAATACGAGGCCAGACCCACGCCCTCCCAGCCAACATACAATTGCAAGAAGTTGTTGGCCAGCACCAAGGTCAACATCATCAAGATGAAAAAGTTCATGTAGACAAAAAAGCGGGCATAGCGACGCTCATCCAGAGGTTTGTGCTCATCATCTAGCTTCATGTACTCGGCTGCGTACATGTGAATGATGAAACCCACGCCTGTGACGACAAGGGCCATGACCACCGACAGGGGATCGATAAGTAACGCGAGATCGACCCGAAAATCACCGATATGAATCCAACGCCAGAGTGTGAGCTCAAACTGCCCGTGAGCCTCTGGGGGCAGGGCCTGAACAGACACCGCCATCAATACCGCCATCACAAAGGAAGCCAGTACGGCCAGGTTGGCCACGAGCTTGACAAGGCGCGGGCCCACAGAACGCCCGAAGAAGGCATTGAAAAGGGCACCCAGCGCAGGAAAGAGCAGGATCAACCAGGAATAGTACAGCATGGGCAGCTCAGAATCGGAGAGAGCGAAGAAGGGTGGGCTTAGATTCAGCCTTTGAGAAGATTGATTTCATCGACATTGGTGGTGTCTTTGTGCCGGACAATAGCCATGATAATGGCCAGTCCTACCGCCACTTCTACGGCGGCCACAGCCATGACAATAAAAGCAAAGACCTGTCCGGTCATATTGCCCCATTGGTTGGCGAGTGCTACCAGGGTAAGATTGACGCTATTGAGCATCATCTCGATGCACATGAAGATGATGAGAGCATTACGGCGCACTAACACACCGATCGCCCCAATCGTAAAAAGTACTGCAGCCAGGAGTAAAACAAAGTCAATAGGAATCATGGCAACCTAGTCCTTTTGGAAGGGCGTGTAACGGCGGGCTAAGACAACGCCTCCCAGCATACCTACCAACAAAAGCAGTGAGGCCAGTTCGAAAGGAACGATGTAATCGGTGTAAAGAGCCATGCCGACTGCTTGCACACTACCCGCATCAGGCGTACCTGCCGGTGTCGTGCTGAGGGGTATGGCTTGAAGTATCACACCGGCAATCATCGCCAGAAAGGCTACAGCAAATAGGACTGCAGCTACGCGGGCATAGGTGCGTCCTACGTGGCGAAACGGGCCTATTTCTCCCCCGATGAGCATCACCACGAACAGGAATAGGACAACAATGGCACCGGCATAGACGATGACCTGCACGACTCCCAAGAACTGGGCATGCAGTAAAAAGTAGATGACGGCAATGCTGACGAAATTTACCAAAAGGAATAGAGCGCTGTACACAGGATTGCGACTGAGTACTACGCCCAGAGCGCCAGCAAGTGCGATCAGAGCCAGGATAGCAAAGAAAATGACAGTCATGGCAGATATCGGGAGATGAGATGGAGGGATGAAAGAGCTCAGGCGTCGGGGAGAATGATGGTGTTAGGCTGAGGAGGGTTGAGTAACGCTTGTTTATCGAGAATTAAATCAAAACGATTGTAATCGGCTAAATCGATGTAATGTCCCAAGACAATGGCTTCTGTAGGACAGGCACGCTGGCAATCACCACAAAAAATACAGCGCAATAAATTGATTTCGTAGACTTTGGCATGGCGTTCGCCTGGTGACAGAGGATGTTCGGGATCGTTTTCTTCAGCTTCAACGTGGATGGCGCCGGTGGGACAGGCCGCCTCACACAAGCAGCAACCGATACAGCGCTCCATGCCATTTTCATAGCGGCGCAATTCGTGACGCCCACGAAAACGAGGGTAAACGGCCATGGGCTCATCAGGGTATTCGACTGTCAGCGGCGGCTCGGTAATGAGCGTCTTGAGCGTTACACCCATCGCGTGGGCGACTTCGCGGGTGCCGTCTACAATATCTTTGAGTCCTGACATAGTGTGTTATCCGTAGCGAAAAGGATGGGGTCGTGGAGGGATCAGCCTGCAGCAACGACGATGATAGCAGTGAGGGCCAGGTAAATGAGTGAAAGTGGCGTCAAGAATTTCCAGCAAAAATGCAGGAGCTGATCGTAGCGAATGCGGGGCATGCTGGCACGCACCCAGATGTAAAGGAATAAGACAGCAATAATCTTGAGTACAAACCAGCCAAAGCCGACTATGGGCCCGAACCAGGTGCCGGGCCAGGCGAAGGGACCACGCCAGCCGCCGAAAAAGAGCGAGACCATGATGGCGCTGCCCGTGATCATGCCGATATATTCCGACATCATGTACACGGCGAATTTGATACCACCATATTCGATCTGGAAGCCGGCGATGAGTTCATTTTCGGTTTCGGGCAGGTCGAAGGGACTGCGATTGCTCTCGGCCAGCATGGTAATAAAAAAGACGGGAAAGATGAGCCACAACCAGAGCCACAGCCACCAGGGACGGGGTTGATTGACGATTTCGACCAGATTCAAGGTGCCGGTCTCTCGTCCGATGTTGCTGGCAAGCACAATGGCCGTAAGTACAATGCCTAAGGGTAGCTCATAGCTAATCATCTGGGAAGCAGTACGCAGAGCACCGAGCAGAGAATAATTATTTCGGCTGCTCCATCCACCCAAAATGATGCCGTACGTTCCAACGCTGGTGATGGCGACGACGTAGAGCACAGCAATGTTGACATCGGCCACGGCCATGCGAATGGTGCGGCCAAACACTTCGATATCGGGGGCAATGGGCACGACCGCAAAGGCGATCAGTGCAGGGATCAGAGAAAGTGCTGGAGCCAGTAAGTAGATCCACTTGTCCACATGATCGGGAATGACTTCTTCTTTGAAGATCGCCTTGACTGCATCGGCGATGGGCTGTAACAAGCCATAGGGGCCAGCACGATTGGGACCCAAACGCACGTGGAACCTACCGAGAAGCTTACGTTCATAATAAGTCAGGTAGGCAAATCCCAGCAGCAATAGTAGGATAACGACAATGCTTTTGATAAGGGAGAGGATGACAACGCTCATCGGCAGTATGTTTGGGAGTGGAGTGGCTCGAATTGGGGGCGTTAGCTCGAAACTTTGCTGATGGCGACGGCGGTGCGCTGACCGAATTTATCGAAGAGTTCGCCAACAGGGGCTTGCAGGAAAGAGTAGGGCACAAAGACACTGCCCGCTTGAATGGTATCATCGAGATGGACGGGAGCAGTGATAATACCTCCACCCGAACGCATTCGTATCTGCTCTCCTTCTGCCACTTCCAGACGAGCGGCATCATCAGGATGCAGACGCACGGCATGAATGCCCAGGTCAGCCATCTCGGTCGTAGCAGCGAAGGTAGTCCCTTGGTCCCATAACTGGTTGCCGACGATGAGATGGAAGGGATACTTTCGGTCGGTAGGATCAAAAGCGGCCTCGTGCTGGCGCAGCGTCCGCTCCACCTGTACCTCATCCCAGGACCACTGGCGTCCTTCTTCACCCAGATTATCCCAGCTCATGCCCGTGTATTGAGGCACAGCCTGAGAAATTTCGGCAAATATGGCCTGAATGGTGGGAGTATTCCAGGCAGAGGGAAGTTCGCCCAGATAAGTCTTGACCAGGTGCATGAGAATGACCCAATCGGGTACTGATTTACCCACAGGTTTCACTGCCCGTGGGGCTCGTTGTACGCGGCGTTCGGTATTGGTAAATGTCCCCTCAGATTCGGCGTAGGACGCAGCCGGTAAGACGACATCAGCCCGGATTGCTGTTTCCGTAAGGAAGAGATCTTGTACGACCAAAAAGTCGAGCTGGCTGATGGCAGTGGCATCACTGGGCTTCTCGCCCACGGGATCGGCTCCCATAATGAACATCGCCTTGAGATGACCAGAAGCAGCCGCGGCCAACATACCACCGTAACCCAATCCGGGTTG
>JAADFV010000190.1 GCA_013152695.1 Chloroflexota bacterium
GGTCCTGGATGTTAAGTTTGCGCCGATCGACCAGATAGGCGGCAATTCCTTCTGCCAGATAGCAGTCAATGTCCTCTCGTGCCGCCTCACTCCGGCCGTATTCTGCCCGAAAGCAGCTTTCGATCCCCCGGCAAAAAGATGTCCAATTCTTCAGTATTGCTGCCGAATCTGGTTTTTTCCAGCCTAAAAGCTGGCTGATAAGGGCACCTACGGGCGTGAGGTAAAGGATAGGATCGCTAAGGCTGTAAGCAAGCTTAATCCAGGCGACATCCTGAAGCGTGCGCGAAGCTACAGGCTGAATACCCGGCTTGTAGCCATGATGCTGAAGGTTGATGACAATATGACCGCGGGGGTGCTGGAGCCAGGTATGAAGTAAAGGGACGGGAAGGAGGGAAAGCTCAAGTAAGAGGGCGTTGATCGCGGCCATGGGCGTGTCATAACGAGAGGTCACCCGCCCGGATGAACGCGCCAAAAGGTCGGGGGTTGTGTGGATGCGAGGAAGAAGAGCACGGATATCCAGAGAAGCTGAGGACATTATTGGCGGTACATGGCACGTACGCTCATACCATGATGGATACGACGAATGGTTTCACCAATAAGAGAAGCAACGCTAAGCTGAACAAGTTTTTCCCCTAACTGTTGACGATGGGCCTCAGAGATGGGCAGGGTGTTGGTGACGACGACATGATCGATGGGTGCTTCTGCCAACCGCTCACAGGCCGGTTCCGAAAAAACAGCATGGGTAGCAAAGGCATCGACACGCGTAGCACCATGATCTTTGAGGAACTCCGCCGCCTTACTGATAGTGCCGGCCGTATCGATTTCGTCGTCGATAAGGAGACAGGTACGGCCCTCAACATCGCCGATGACATTGTATAGTTTCGTGGCCTCGCCGTCAGGAGAACGCCGTTTTTCGATGATGGCCAGGGGAAGATCGAGTTCTTCGGCGAGATTGCGTGCCCGCCGCACACCGCCGATATCAGGAGAAACGACCGTAGCATGCTCTTGAAGACTATTTTCCCGGATATATTCGACAAATAGGGGGCGGGCAGTGAGTTCATCGGTGGGGATGGTGAAAAATCCCTGAATCTGGCCTGCATGAAGGTCAACAGTGAGGAAACGATCCGCTCCGGCCACCGTGATCATGTCTGCCAGGAGTCGGGCTGTGATCGGTACACGTGGCTGGTCCTTTTTGTCGGTACGACCATAGGCGTAGTAGGGGATGACGGCAGTGATGCGACCGGCGCTATCTCGCCGCAGGGCGTCAATGGTGATCAAAAGTTCCATCACCATGTCATTGACCGGTCTGCCAAAGGGTTGAATGAGAAAAACATCCTTGCCCCGAATGCTATGCTCCAGACGAACAAAGATGTTTTCGTTGGGAAACTTGCGGATAATGATGGGAACATGCACCAAACGCAGATAGTCGCAGACTTCTTCTGCAAGTTCGGGGTTACAAGTACCACTCACGACTGCTAAGTCGCCGTAGATGCCTCCAGACAAGGTAACCTCCAGGGTGTGTTAGGGGGAAAAGGAAGGAGGAAAGAAGGGAAATAAATGGGTTGCTTGAGTTTTTGGTGGTGTGAAAGGGTAGTTTGCTTCAGGGGTGATGATAACGGTGAGAACCAAAGCTCTGAGCATTTAGGAGTCAAATGGTTAGGAAGAAGGCCAGGATCCGCTGAGAGCCGCCTCTAAACAACGATCCAAGTCACCAAAACGCATCTGTACGCCGCTGTGCATGGGGGCATAGCAAGCCATCTTGCCGGCATTGGTGGCCATGCGGCGGATGCCGAGAGAGTGCATTGGGGCGACGACGGCGCAGGTATCAGCCACCACTTCTCCCCCAGCCTGCGTAATGATCTCCAACAATCCTTCGGCCTCGGCCCGCTTCCGTGTCATTTGTGCTGTGGTAATCCAGAGACGCGTGGCAACGTGTTTACCACGTAGACGCTCCGCAACAAGACGCAGTTCACTCAGAGAGGCATGAGGGCAACCGATGGTGACGAGATCGATTTCTGTGACATCAGGATCAGCGTCCATCACCTCATAGGCATCGTTGAGATTATCAATCACAATTCGCTTCACCTGAGGCTGAAGTAACTTCTCGCCCTGTTCGCGAGCTTCGGGTGTATATCCGGCGATGTGATAAAGGGCAACAGCACCGTAGGCAGCCAATCCCGCGCCCAAGGTCTTCAAACGGTCACCTGCTTCACCTCCGATAGTGATGTCTTTGGGCAAGGGCGGGAGCCAGGTAGCCAGGTCGGCAAAGTAGGGAACACCATCTCCGACTTGTTTTCCGACGATGTAGCTGAGGGCACCGAAATCGGCAATGGTCTTGAGCGAACACCGAACTTCGATTACATGGGTGGCTTGACGATTTTCAGGGAGGTGATAGCCATAGCGTGCTGTTCGTCCCACAATGGCTGCAGCCAGAGCACTGGGCCCACCCTCACGATTCGTATAGGCCCCTACCACCGAATTGGCCCAAACAACGGCACTGGATTCGGCCCAGGCGAGATGATCACCACGCTGGGGAGCGTACTCAGGAAAAAGATAGGGCGTGCATGACATGGTGGCTTGCACGCCCATCTGCCTAAAAGCGTCGACTGCTGCAAGTTGCGGGCGAGCAAAGTCCGGGCTGAAGCCCATATCTTGCCAGCGCTCCAACTCCATCCCGGCAGGATTGAGGGTAGTAGGAACCCGTACTCGTGCCCCTTCCTGGGCCCATTCGCTCAGAAACGCCACACCAGCGTCACCAAGGTTCTTGTAACTTACGCCCGATATCTGAACATGTTTGACCCCGGTCAGATTGGGCGCGCCATAGATACGTCCCAGTGTGACGACAATTTCCATGGCCCGTTGCACACCAGGCCCTTCTGCACCTTCCAGGAGTCGTTTTTCTTCAGGAGTTAGATACAAGGTGGTCATAAATGGCTGGACAAGGAGTTTGGGCAGGGTTTAGCGTTCGCGATTGAATAAATGATCGAGACCAAGGAAGATGGCCACGGCCAGAATACCAAAAAGCAACAGAATCTGGCTGAATTCGGCATGCACCCATACGACAAAGCGCATCCGTGACCAGATGAGCCAGAAGGCAATGAGGACAGCGATGGTAAGGAGAATGCTACGAGATCGTGATTTCATAAATGCTAGCTATTTGAGAGAAATGAGACTTGCCTCTTCAGGCAATGAAATGTATACCTCATTCAGGACTGACAGAGAGCAATACGTTTCGGCCAAACATAGAGGCAACCCTCTGATTGTATCACGCGGAAGAAAGGCCCCAAAAAGAGCCAACCCTTCACTTACAATGCTTGGCGCATCAGCCAAGACCGTTCTATAATGCCTTCTAGCAGAAACAAGCACCCCTCCCTCTCGGAGAAGAGGTTCCATGCTTCCCATCCAAGACAACATCCCCACTCGCCGCTTCCCAATTGTAACCTGGACCATCATTCTTCTCAATGTCCTTGTCTTCCTATACGAATTGCTACTCGACGCCAGTGGACAGTTAAATACTGGCCTGCAAACGTTAGGGGTCATCCCCGCTTTAGCGAGCGCCCACCCTTTGAGCTTCGATACGGGACGGCGAGTCTTGACCTCCATGTTTACCCATGGCGGTTTCATGCACATTGCCTCGAATATGCTTTATTTGTGGATTTTTGGGAACAATGTCGAAGATGCCCTGGGTCGTTTTCGCTTCATTCTCTTTTATTTTATCTGCGGCACGGCAGCAGTGGCCACCCAGGTGTATTTCTCGCCCCACAGCACAGTGCCCATGATCGGCGCCAGTGGGGCGATTGCGGGGGTACTGGGTGCCTACCTGCTGATGTTTCCCTATGCCCGAGTCCGTACCCTCGTATTTTTCGGCTATTTCGCCCGAATTGCCGATTTATCAGCCCTATGGGTGTTGGGGCTCTGGTTTGTGCTCCAGTTTTTCAATGGCCTTCTCGCTTTGGGCACTGCCGCCGCTGATACGGGTGGGATTGCTGTGTGGGCGCATGTGGGTGGCTTTGTGACGGGCTTATTACTGGTACGACTCTTCCTTTGGGGCCGTCCTCCACCCCTCAGCACGGGCATAAACATCTATCCCCGCCGAAGATTCTAATCCCCATGCAGCAACTCCTCCCCACGCTGGCAACCTGGCTGCAAGAGGGCAAATCAGTAGCCCTGGCCACAGTTGTCAAAGTATATGGCTCTGCCCCCCGCCCCTTAGGGGCCAAGATGGGGGTATCTTCTCAGGGAGAAATGGTGGGCTCTGTCAGCGGTGGCTGCGTGGAAGGTGCCGTTGCGCAAGAGGCCTTGGCCGTGCTTGCCTCTGGTACCCCCAAATTGTGCGCTTTTGGTATTGGTGATGAGTGGGCGCAATCTGTGGGCTTGTCTTGTGGCGGCACCATCGAAGTATTCATCGAGCCCTTGCCCAAGATTCCTGCCGCCTGGACTGAACAAGAGACTCTCGCCTATGCGACAATTTTGACAGGTGAAGGTCGGGGACAACACCTGGCTGTGTGGGCAGATGGACACCGGACGGGGCAAATCCTTCCCCCTGAGCTTGGGCAAGCTGTCTATGTGGCTGCCAAACAGGCGCTAAGGCAACAACGCACAGAACGATGCCAGGTACGGATCGCCGGCCAAACAGAGGAATTTTTTGTCGAGATTTTCGCACCTCCTCCCCATCTCGTCATTGTTGGCGCCGTGCACATCGCCGTCTCCCTTGTCGACTTCGCCCACGCCCTGGGATTCCGCACGACCGTTATCGATCCCCGCCCAGCCTTTGCCACCCGCGACCGTTTCCCCCAAGCGGACGAAATCATCCTCCGTTGGCCGGATGACGTTCTGCCGGAGATGAATATCCATCCTAACACATTCATTGCCGTGCTTAGCCACGATGACAAGCTCGATATTCCCGCTTTGGCTGCGGCTTTACGGAGTCAGGCCCGTTATGTCGGTGCTTTAGGTTCACAACAAACCATGAACCGGCGCCGCCAAGCCCTGCAGGCCCAGGGCATTGGCGGAGATCAATGGCAGCGGTTATACAACCCCATTGGACTTGATATCGGCGCGAGCTCACCCGAAGAAATTGCCCTTGCCATCATGGCTGAGGTGGTGGCCATAAAAAACCACGTTTCGAAACAAATGTAGCTTACGAAGAGGGGGACAAGGCCAATTTGACACATCTTTACCTCTGTGCTATGCTCCGCCCAATCATCCTGTCCCGTACCATTGCACCATGATCGGTCTTCGTTCTCTTTCGCAAGTTCATTGCACTACAGCCAGCCTGCTGGCTGCGAAAACGAACCCG